>CADCVT010000317.1 GCA_902806215.1 uncultured Solirubrobacteraceae bacterium
ACCGAGGTCGACGCCGCTCTCTCGCCGCTCCTCGCCCGCTATCTGCGGCGCCTGGTGGAGCGCTGCGCCGAGCAGGGGCTCCCCACCCCGTCGATCATGCAGTCGAGCGGCGGCCTCGCCGACGTGGAGCTCGCCGCGGGGCACGCGGCCCTCACCGTGCTGAGCGGCCCGGCGGGCGGAGCGGCGGCAGCGGCGCTCATCGCCGACCGGTCGCGTACGCCCGACCTGTTGTGCTTCGACATGGGCGGCACCTCGTGCGACGTCTGCGTCGTCGAGGGAGGCCGCGTCCGCGAGGCGAGCGGCCGCGAGATCGGCGGGCGTCCGCTTGCCCTGCCGATGGTCGACATCCACACGGTCGGCGCGGGCGGCGGCTCGATCGCCTGGCGCGACCCCGGTGGCGCGCTGCGCGTCGGCCCGCGTTCGGCGAGCGCCGAGCCCGGCCCCGCCTGCTACGGCCGCGGCGGCACCGAGCCGACCGTCACCGACGCCAACCTCGTGCTCGGCCTGCTCGACCCGGACTCTCCGCTGGCCGGCGGCGTCGCGCTGGACGTCGGCGCCGCCGAGCGGGCCGTGGAGTCGCTCGGGCTCGGCCTGGCCGAGGGCGCGCGCGGAATCGTCCGCGTGGCGAACGCCGAGATGGTCCGCGCCCTGCGCGTCATGAGCGTCGAGCGGGGGGTCGACCCGCGCGGGTTCGCGCTACTGGCGTTCGGTGGCGCGGGCGGTCTGCACGCGTGCGCGATCGCCGACGAGCTCGGGATGACCCGCGTGCTCGTGCCTCGGGCCGGCGGCGTGCTGAGCGCGCTCGGCCTGGCCGCCGCCGACCGGCGGGTCGACGTCCATCGCACGGTGCTCGGGCGGAGCTTCGACGCCTCGGAGCAGGTGACCGAAGCGCGTGAACGGCTCGGCGACGACGCAGAGATCGAGGTCGCGTACGACTGCCGGTACCGCGGGCAGTCGCACGAGCTCACGGTCGCCGATCCGGAGGACTTCGGGGCGACCCACGAGGAGCGCTACGGCTTCCGGGACGAGGACGCGGTCGTCGAGGTCGTGACCGTCCGCGTGACCGCGCGCGTGCGGGGATCCGCGATCACGCTGGCAGCGTCGGCCGAGGAGCCGCGCCGCACCACGCGGGCGACGAGCCTCGGCGATGAGACGACGATCCTCACCGGCGAGCTCCCGGCGCGCACCCGCGTCGAGGGCCCGGCGGTGTGCGTGCTGCCCGAGGCGACGCTCGCCGTCCCCGACGGATGGCGGGGCGAGGTCGACCAGCTGGGGACGGTGATGCTCGATCGACGCCGTTGAGCTGCAGGTCGCGACGGGCGCACTGCGCGCGGCGTGCGAGGAGATGGGCGCGGTGCTCGTGCGCGCCGCGCACTCGGCGAACATCAAGGAGCGGCGCGACTGCTCGACCGCCGTCTTCGATACGCACGGCCAGATGGTCATGCAGGCCGAGCACATCCCGGTGCACCTCGGCGCCATGCCTGCGGCGGTTGCCGCGGTGCTCGACGGGGACCACGCACCGGGGCGGTCGTGGATCCTCAACGACCCGTTCGCGGGCGGCACCCACCTGCCCGACATCACCGTCGTCACGCCGGTGTTCGAGCGCGCCGACGGTGGCGCGCTGCTCGGGTTCGCGGCGAGCCGCGCGCATCACGCCGACGTCGGCGGCCGCGTCCCGGGCTCGATGCCGGCGGACTCGACGACGCTCGAGGAGGAGGGCGTCGTCATCGCGCCGCAGCCGCTCACCGCGCGGCTCGTCGACGAGCTCGCTACCCAGATGCGCCAGCCCGAGCAGCGCCGGGCCGACCTGCGCGCGCAGCTCGCCGCCAACGCGACCGGCGTGCGCCGCCTGGCCGAGCTGGCGGCAAAGCTCGGAGGCGGCGACCGCCTCGCCGAAGCCACCGAGGCCGTCCTCGACTACGCCGAGCGACGCACCCGCGCCGAGCTCGAGCGCATGGACGGCGGCGCGCGCGAGGCGGTCGACCTGCTCGAGGCGCGCGAGGGCGACCTCGAGCTGCGGCTGCGCGCCGAGGTCCGCGGCGACGAGATGGTCCTCGACTTCACCGGCAGCGCCGCGCAGCACGAGGGCAACCTCAACTGCCCGGTCGCCGTCACGCACAGCGCGTGCCTGTTCGCGCTGCGCGTGCTCACCGACCCGGACATCCCGCCGAGCGCGGGCGTGTCGCGGCCGCTGCGCGTGATCACGGAGCCGGGGTCGCTGCTGGACGCTCACGCGCCGGCGGCCGTGGCCGGCGGCAACGTCGAGACCTCCTCGCGCGTCGCCGACCTCGTCCTACGCGCGTTCGGCCGCGCGCTGGGCCAGGGCACCATGAACAACCTCACGCTCGGCAACGACGCGTTCACGTACTACGAGACGCTCGGCGGCGGCCAGGGCGCCTGCCCCGACGCCGACGGGCCGAGCGGCGTCCACGTCGCGATGAGCAACACGCTCAACACGCCGGTCGAGGCGCTCGAGCTCGAGTTCCCGCTGGTCGTCGTCGAGTACGCGCTGCGCCGCGGGTCGGGCGGCGCCGGCGCGTTCCGCGGCGGCGATGGCGTGATCCGCGAGGTCGAGGCCCAGGAGGAGATGACGTACTCGCTCATCACCGAGCGTCGCCGGCACGCCCCGCCCGGAGCAGCCGGAGGCGAACCTGGAGCGACGGGACGGAACCTCCTCGACGGAGAGGAGCTCGAGCCGAAGGCGACGGGCACCCTTCACCCCGGCCAGCGCCTGCGGATCGAGACGCCGGGCGGAGGCGGGCACGGCCCTACTCCACGCTGATCTCCACCCGCCCGGGCCAGGGTGCGATGAACCCCGTGATGTCGTCGCGGCCCTCGATCGGCTGCTCGTAGAACCAGAACGCGTCGCGCGCGCCCGGCGCCGACAGGTACGACGCGTCGCCCTTGAACGGACAGTGCGACGTCGTCGTCGACGGCTCGAGCAGGTCGGTGCGCACATCCTCGGGCGGGAGGTAGTAACGGTCGGGCAGGCCCTGCTCGGAGAGCACGAGCGGCTTGCGGGTCTCGGCGAGGACGACGCCGTCGTGGCTGACGACGACGTGCTCGTCGGTGCGGCGGGTGGTGATCCGGTGCGGTGTCACCCGACCCAGGCTAAGGCCTCGGGACGCGAAACCTTAGGCACGCGCCTGATGTGCGGCCCCACCCCTTACGGCCACCATCGACGCATGTCCTCCTCCCTCCATCACCTCGCCGCCGAGCAGCACCTCGACGAGCTGCGCCGCGCCGCCGACGGCGAGCGCCGCCTCGGCCGCCTCGCCCGCCGCGCCGACCGCGCCCGCCGCTCCCGCGCCCGTGGCGTCCGCCGCGGCCTGCGCATCCTCCGACCGGCCGTGTGAGCAGCCGGGTCGTCCCTTTGCGGCCGGACGGCCCGGCAGGCGACAATGCGCGGGTGCCCACCCGCGTCGCCTCCGCACGGTTCGTCGGCCGAGCGCCCGAGCTCGCCGACCTCCTCGGCCTGCTCGACGAGGCGGCCGACGGGCGCTCGGCGCTCGTCTTCGTGACCGGCGAGTCCGGCCTCGGCAAGACGCGCCTGGTCAACGAGCTCGCCCACCAGGCGCGCGAGCGCGGCGCGCGGGTGCTGAGCGGCGACTGCGTCGAGCTCGGCGAGAGCGAGCTGCCGTACGCGCCGATCGTCAGCGCGCTGCGGCCGCTCGCCCGGCGCCAGGACCCGGTGCTCGACGACCTGCGACCGGCGCTGGCGCAGCTCCTGCCCGAGCTCGGCCCGCAGGAGCGCGACCTCGGGATCGCCGCCGACCCGATGAGCCCGACGGCGCAGGGCCGCCTCTTCGAGGTCCTGCTCGCGCTGCTCGAGCGCATCGGGCGCGATCACCCGCTGCTGCTGATCATCGAGGACCTCCACTGGGCCGACCGCTCGACGCGCGACTTCCTGGTCTTCCTCTCGCGCACGGTCTGCCGCGAGCGCGTCCTCGTCGTCTGCACGTACCGCTCCGACGAGCTGCACCGCCGTCACCCGCTGCGCCCGGTCACGAACGAGCTCGAGCGCTCCGAGCGTGGCCACCGCCTCGAGCTCGCGCCGTTCACGCGCGAGGAGCTCGCCGCGCAGCTCGAGGACATCACCGGCGCGCCGCCCGCGGACGCCCTGCTCGACAACCTGCTCGCGCGCAGCGAGGGCAACCCGCTCTACGCAGAGGAGCTGCTGGCCGCCGGCGGCGACGGCTCGGCCGACCTGCCGCCCACGCTGCGCGACGCGCTCATGGTCCGCGTCGAGGCGCTGAGCGATGCCGCGCAGGAGCTCGAGCGCGTCGTCGCCGCCGGCCAGCGCGTCGACCACGACGTCCTGCGTCAGGCGAGCGGCCTGGACGGGCGCGAGCTGCGCGACGCCCTGCGCGAGGCGGGCGCCGAGCAGGCGCTCGAGCTCGACGAGGACGGGCGCTACGCGTTCCGCCACGCCCTGCTGCGCGAGGCCGTCCACGACGACCTGCTCCCCGGCGAGCACGCAGACCTGCACCGCGCGCTGGCCGAGGCGCTCGAGCGCGGCGGGCCCGGCGACCTGCAGGTCTGCACCGAGATCGCCCACCACTGGACCGCCGCGGGCGACCGCGAGCGCGCGCTGGCCTCGTCGGTCCAGGCGGCCGCCGCGGCCGAGCACGTCTACGCGATGGGCGAGGCGGCCGACCACCTCGAGCGCGCGCTGGAGCTGTGGGAGCGCGTCGACCATCCCGAGCGGCTCGCCGGCTGCGACCACGTGGACCTGCTCTCCGTCGCGGCCGAGGCGCACCGCGACGCCGGCGAGTACAACCGCATGCGCACGCTGCTGCGCCAGGCGCTGTCGGAGATCGACCGCGCCGCTGAGCCCGCGCGGGCGGCCCGGTGCCTCGAGCGCATGGGCAAGGCGCAGTGGGAGCTCGGCAAGGGCGGCGAGGCGATGGCCTCCTTCGAGGAGGCGCTCTCCATGCTCCCGCAGGACGAGCCGACGCCCGAGCGTGCCGCCGTCAGGGCCGCGCAGGGCCGTGCGCTCATGCTCGCCGGGCGCTACGACGAGTCGGCCGAGCGCTGCCGCGAGGCGATCGCCGACGCCCGCGCGGTCGGCTCGGTGGCCGCCGAGGTCGGCGCGCTGAACACGCTCGCCGTCGACCTCGCGAACATGGGCGACCTCCCCGGCGGCGAGGAGGCGATGTCGCAGTCGATGCGCACGGCGCGCGAGCACGGGCGCCTCGACGACGTCGTCCGCGGCTACGTGAACCTCACCGAGATGCTCTACCTCGCCGGCCGGGCCCGCGAGGCGCAGCAGCTCGCCCACCAGGGCTTCGCCGAGCTCGAGCCGATCATCCCGTGCCGGTGGCTGCGGCTCTCGCTGTCGGAGTACGACTTCCACCTGGGCGACTGGGCCGAGGCCGAGGAGCACGCGGGCGAGCAGCCGCGGGTGCGCGGGACGGCGCACGTGCTGCGCTCCCTGCGGCTCGGGGAGCTCGCGCTGGCGCGCGGCGCGACCGAACGGGCGATCACGCTGCTCGAGGACGCGCGCGACGGCGCGCGACGCTCGATCGAGCCGCAGTGGCACGGTCCGGTGTTCGCCCTGCTCGCCCAGGCCTACCGGCGCGAGCGGCGCTTCGAGGACGCTCGCGGCGCGATCGAGGCCGGCCTCGCGCGGGTCCCGCCGGGCTCGCAGTCGGCCGGGCACCTCGCGCGGCTGGCGTCGGCCGGCACCGGCGTC
>CADCVT010000318.1 GCA_902806215.1 uncultured Solirubrobacteraceae bacterium
GAACGTGCGAACATGTGTTCGCATGCCGTACGTCGAGCTCCACGCCCACTCCGCCTTCTCCTTCCTGGACGGCTCGTCGCAGCCGGCCGAGCTGGTGGACGCCGCGGTGGCCCTGGGCTACGAGGCGATGGCGCTGACCGACCACAACGGCGTCTACGGCTCGATGGAGTTCGCGCAGGCGGCCAAGGCGAGCGGGCTGAAGGCGATCCAGGGCACCGAGCTCGACGTGGTCGACGAGCCGTGGAGCCGTCCGGAGCACCGCAGCGCGACGGCGGACCTGCGGGGCGAGGGGCCGCCGGCGCGCCACCTGACGCTGCTGGTCCGCGACGCACGCGGGTGGGCGAACCTCTGCCGCCTGCTGACCAAGGCGCACGCGCACACCCGCGCGCCCGACGGCGGGCCGGTCGTCGACGCGCCGCGGGTCACGCTGGCCGACGTCGAGGAGCACGCCGAGGGCCTCGTCTGCCTCAGCGGGTGCTCGCGCGACGGCGTCCGCGACGAGCCGACGATGCGGCGGCTGCTCGCCGCGTTCGGCCGCGACGCGTTCCGCGTCGAGCTCCAACGCCCGTTCCAGCGTCACGACCGCATGCTCAACCGCGGGCTCGCCGCGCTGGCGCGACGGCTCGAGGTGCCGACCGTCGCGACCGGCAACGTCCACAGCCACACGCGCGAGCGTGCGCGCCTGCAGGACGTCCTCGTCGCGATCCGCGAGCACACCACGCTCGACGCGTCCGAGCCGGTCCGGCGCGGCAACCACGCGCACGTCCTCGCGTCGCCGGCCGCGATGGCGGCCCGGTTCGCCGACCATCCCGAGGCGGTCGAGGAGACGAGTCGTCTTGCGGAGACCCTCCGCTTCGATCTCACCCAGGACCTCGGCTACCGCTATCCGGGCGCGGAGGACGACCACGCCGACCGCACGCTGGCCGAGATCTGCCACGCGCGCTTCGACGACCGCTACCCGCAGGGCTCCAAGCAGCGCACGGCAGCGATCGAGCGGCTGGAGACCGAGCTGCGCCTCATCGCCGGCCTCTGACTCTCGGGGTTCTTCAACCTCCACCACGAGCTGCTCGAGCTCGCGCGGGAGGTGGCGTGCGAGGTGCGCGGGCCGAGCGCCGCGCGGCAGGTGCTCCCGCCCGGCCGCGGCCGCGGGTCCTCCGTCTCGTCGATCGTCTGTTACCTGACGGGGCTCAGCCACGTCGACCCGGTCAAGAACGACCTGCTGCTCGGGCGCTTCCTCAACGAGGAGATCACGTCGCTGCCCGACATCGACCTCGACTTCCCGCGCGACGTGCGCGAGGTCCTGCTGCCGCGCGTGCACGACAAGTACGGGCGCGACCGGGCGGCGCTCGTGGCGGCGTTCCCGACCTACCGCTCGAAGGGGGCGATCCGCGAGATCGGCAAGGCGCTCGGGCTGCCGCCGGGCGAGATCGAGCGCGTCGCGCGCGGGGCCGACGGCTGGGGCAAGGACGTCGGGCGCGACATCGAGGTGTCGCTGGGGGAGGACCGCCGGGAGGGGCGCTGGGGCCTGCTCGAAGAGCTGTCGGATGAGGCGTACGGCCTGCCGCGCCACCTCTCCCAGCACTCCGGCGGCATGATCGTCGCGACCCGCCCGCTCGTGGACTGCTGCCCGGTGGTGCCCGCGTCGATGACCGGCCGGCAGATGGTCCACTGGGACAAGGACTCGTGCAGCGACGCCGGCTTCCTGAAGATCGACTTCCTCGGCCTGGGGATGCTGAGTGCCGTCGAGCGCTGCGTCGACCTCATCGCCAAGCGCACGGGGGACATCGTCGACCTGTCGAGGATCCCCTACGACGACCCGGCGACGTTCGCGTCGATCCAGGAGGCCGACACCACCGGCGTCTTCCAGATCGAGAGCCGGGCGCAGATGGCGTCGCTGCGGCGTACGCGGCCCGAGACGCTCGAGGAGATCACGATCCAGGTGGCGATCGTGCGGCCGGGTCCGATCCAGGGCGGCGCGGTCAACCCGTACATCGACCGGCGCCAGAAGCTGCGCGAGCAGCCGGGGTTCGTCGTCGAGTACGACCATCTGTCGCTCGAGTCCGTGCTGAAGGAGACGCTCGGGACGATCATCTTCCAGGACCAGGTCATCGAGGTGGCGATGGCGTTCGCCGGCTTCTCGCCGGGCGAGGCGGAGGGGCTGCGGCGGGCGATGAGCCGCAAGCGCTCGGAGGCCGCGATCATGGCCCACCACGAGGCGTTCGTCGCGGGGGCGATGGCCGTGCACGACGACGTCGACGAGGAGCTCGCCGAGCGGGTGTGGGGGATGGTCGTCGGCTTCTCCGGCTTCGGCTTCCCCAAGGCGCACGGCGCGGCGTTCGGCCTGCTCGCCTACCAGTCGGCGTGGCTGCGGATCCACCACCCGCTCGAGTTCCTCGCCGCGCTGCTCGACGAGCAGCCGATGGGCTTCTATCCGAGCGACGCCCTGATCCACGAGGCCCAGCGAAGAGGGGTGAAGGTGCTCCCACCCGACATCGGTCGTAGCGCGGTCGGATGCACGATCGAGGAGCCCGACGGCGACGCCTCCGTCAGGGTCGGGCTGGGCTACGTGTTGGGCGTGCGCAAGGACGAGGTGGCCGCGCTCGCGCGGGCGCGCGAGGAGGGCGGGCCGTTCCGGTCGCTGGAGGACCTTGCGGCGCGGGCGGGGGCGGGGCGGTCTGCGCTCGACCGGCTCGCGTGGTCGGGTGCGTGCGACGCGCTCGCGGGCGACCGGCGGACGGCGCTGTGGCGGCTTGGCGTGGCAGCGCCCGGACGCGCGTTCGGTGACGGGGTCCAGCTGTCGCTGGGGCTCGACCTGCCTGCGCCGCCGCAGCTGAGGCGCCTCGGCGGGTGGGACGAGATGATCGCCGACTACGCGACGACGGGGATCAGCGTCGACGCGCACCCGATGGCGCTGATGCGCCCCGCGCTCACGGGCCGGGGCGCGGTCTCGAGCGGAGGCCTGGAGCGCCTGGTGCACCACCGCCGGGTGAAGATCGGCGGGCTCGTGGTCGCCCGGCAGCGCCCGGGGACGGCGAAGGGCGTCGTCTTCATGCTGCTCGAGGACGAGGAGGGGACGATCAACCTCGTGGTGCC
>CADCVT010000319.1 GCA_902806215.1 uncultured Solirubrobacteraceae bacterium
ACACGCCAGCGTCCGCTCCCACGCGCGGGGCACCGGCGGCGATAGGCGGAAGCTCCCGACGAGCTCGCGGTCGGCGGCGTCGAGCGGGCGCTTCAGGCGCCGGTACGTCGGGCTCGATCCGTCGTGCGTGACGAGCTGCCATGCCTTGAGCGTGAACTCGAACCCCGGCGGCGCCTGCCGGCGCCAGCGCACGAGCGTCGCGTCCTGCGGCGGCTCGTAGAACGTCTGCTGGACCTCGACGATGCGAAAGCGCCGGAAGTACTCGCGGGCGCCGATCGTGTAGCCGCACAGGCCGAGCCTGACGCCGGTCGTCGCGGCTCGCATCCGCCGGACGGTAGCGAGCGGCCACGCGTGCCTAGCGCGGGGCGCAGAGGCGGAAGGAGCGCCGCTGAGTGACCCGCACCGAGCGGCCGGCGCGCCTGGCGGTGACGCGCAGCACGACGGTGACGGGCCCGGCCCGGTGGCCACGCAGGTCGATCCGCAGCCGGCGTCCCGTGGACGCGCCGACGCGGCGGCCGCGGACCGAGGCGACGACCTTCGTGACCCTGGCGCGCCGCACGCGGCGGGCGGTGAGGCGGAAGCTCCGGCGGCTCGAGCAGGCCCGCCGCCCCTGCTGCGCGGGTGCCTGAGCGGCGGCCGCCGGGAGCGTGGCCTTCGGCGCCTGCGGGCCGTAGGCGGCCACGCCGTCGCGCGACGTCGCGATCGGCAGGAAGCCCCAGCGGTCGACCTCACCGTCGTCGGCCGGCTGGCCGGGGCAGCCCTTGCGCATGTCCTCGCAGACGAAGCGCGTGCCGCCGTCGCGGCCGACGTCGAGCCGCGACAGGTAGTGGTAGGAGAGGAGGTTGCCGCCGCCCTTCGGGTCGGCCGCGAGGTCGCCGGGGTCGCGGCGCCAGCGCGCGCTCAGCAGCCGCCGGTCGGCCGTGGGGTCGCCCTTGACGTACCTGTCGAACCAGGCCAGCGTGTACCACGCGCTCAGATCGATCCCGCGCAACGTCGCGCGGAACGACGTGGTCGGCAGATACGAGAACTCGAAGTGCGTGCCGCCGCGGATCACGATCGCGCCGGTGTCGACGCCGGCCTTCGAGTACGCCAGTGACGCCGCGACCTTCTCCTTCGGATCGGGAGCCGAGCGCTTGCTGTCGCGGCCCGTGAGGTAGTCGACGGTGAGGTCGAGGGCGGGGACTCGGAGCGCGACGGGCCCGTCCTGGCCGCCACGCGAGCACCCGCCGTCCTCGGACGAGGGGTCGCAGAGCGAGTCCCATGCGACGACGGCGTCGATCCGCCTGTCCTGCTGGGCGATCCACGAGACGCCGGACGCGCCGTAGGAATGCCCGGCGATCCCGATGCGGTCAGGGTCCACGAGCGCGTGATACGGGTTGAACGCGGCGTTGCGGCCCTCGGCGACCCGCCGCTCCTGCTTGGGGCAGTGGCTCGTGCCGCTGCGGCTCGGGCGCGCGCAGAAGGGCTTCGCGGGGGAGGAGAGCAGGAAGTCGAGCGCGTCCTGGGTGCCGTCGTAGAACGTGTTGCCGGCGACCTGGGAGTGCACGCCTTCGTTCGCGTCTGCGCCCTCTCCGACGTTGTCCGAGCGGCCCTGGCCCTGGGGGTCGGAGGTGATGACGACGTACCCGGCCTTCGCGAGCGTCTGCGCCGCCCACCAGTACATCTGCTCGGAGGCCTGGATCGAGCCGTTGGTGATGACGATCGCCGGGCGCTTCGCCGGCCCCGCCTTCGTCGCCCACACGTGGCCGGAGATCGTCGAGCCGTTGCGCGCGGTGAACAGCACTGGCGTGACGAGGCCGCGTCCGCGCTTCTCGAAGTCGTAGAGCCGCACGTCGCCGGCGCAGCCGGAACCGAGGTGCCAGCACACGTCGCCGACGAACTGACGCTCGGGATCCGTCGCCTGGATCTGCGCGCCCGACGCCGCGTTCTCGGCGCTGCGCTGCTGGAGGTCCGCCTGGTACTCCGGCGTCTGGTGCTCCTTCGCGCGCTCTTCGCTCTTGGCGGTGTTCGCGCTCTCGTCCTGCGCGGCGGCGGGGCCGGCCGCGATCAGGACGGCGGTCAGAACGAGTGAGACTGCGAGACGGGGCATCCCCTCTGCAACGGTGCGCGGCGGCAGGACTTGCGGTTTGCGCAACATCTACGCCACCGTGTTGCAGCATGCGTCGCGTGCGATGCTCTGCCCGTGACCGCGACGGCACGGCCGACGTCCGCCGACGCCCTGCGCCTGGGGCGTCGCAGCTTCCTCTCCGGTGAGCGCATCGACATGAGCGCCCTGGCGGACGCGCTGGGGGTGAACCGGGTCACGCTCTACCGCTGGTACGGGTCGCGCGACAAGTTCCTCGTCGAGCTCATCTGGTCGCTGGCTCGTGACACGCTCGACATCGCCGAGCGCCAGACGCGCACCCGCGGCGCCAAGCGCGTGGTCGCCGTCGTCACGCGCTTCCTCGACGACGTGATCACGAACCCGGGCATGCAGCGGTGGCTGGCCGACGAGGGCGAGCACGCGATGCGGCTGCTGACCCGCCACGAGACCGACTTCCAGCCGCGGCTCATCGCGGCGATCGAAGCGCTGCTCGAGGCCGAGACCGATGCGGGACGGCTCGACCTGCCCGTCGAACTCCACGAGCTCGCGTACGTGATCGTCCGGCTCATCGAGTCCTACACGTACCTCGACCTCATCACGGGGGAGAGGCCCGACGCGAGCCGCGCCGAGCCGATCCTGCGGATGCTCGTCCGACTCGACTGACGTCAATGAACCTGTCTGCCGTTGCGCGCTTGCCGCGCCGCCCCCGACTGCCCGCCGGCGACGTCCTGCGGGTCGAGCTGCTGGCCGGTCTCGTCGTCGCGCTCGCGCTTATCCCCGAGGCGATCTCGTTCTCGCTCATCGCCGGCGTCGACCCCAAGGTCGGCCTCTACGCCTCGTTCACGATCGCGGTGACCATCGCGATCGCCGGCGGTCGGCCCGCGATGATCTCCGCGGCGACCGGAGCGATGGCGCTCGTCGTCGTCTCGCTCGTCAAGGACCATGGGCTCGAGTACCTGCTGGCGGCCGGCATCCTCGCCGGGCTCATCCAGGTCGTTCTCGGCGTCCTGCGCGTCCCGCGGCTCATGCGGTTCGTGCCGCGCTCGGTCATGACCGGCTTCGTCAACGCGTTGGCCATCCTGATCTTCCTCGCCCAGGTCCCGTACATCCGCGAGGGCGGCATGCTCGGTGCCATCCTCATCGCAATCGGCCTGGCGATCATCTACACGGTGCCGCGGGTCGTGCCCTCGATCCCGTCGCCACTCGTGGCGATCGTGCTGCTCACCGGGTTCGTGGTCGCGGGCGGCATCGACCTGCCGAACGTCGGCGACGAGGGCGAGCTGCCGAGCGCGCTTCCGCTGCTCGGGCTGCCCGGCGTGCCGTTCTCGCTGGAGACGTTGGGGATCATCCTGCCGTACTCGCTCGCGCTGGCAGCGGTCGGCCTGCTCGAGTCGCTGATGACCGCGCGGCTCGTCGACGACATCACCGAGACCGGGTCGGACAAGGACCGCGAGGCGCGAGGGCAGGGCATCGCCAACGTCGTCACCGGCTTCTTCGGCGGCATGGCGGGCTGCGCGATGATCGGTCAGACGATGATCAACGTGCGGGTCAGCGGCGCCCGCACGAGGATCTCGACGTTCTGCGCGGGCCTGTTCCTGCTCGTTCTCGTCGTCGCCCTCGGCGACCTCGTCGCGATCATCCCGATGGCGGCGCTGGTCGCCGTGATGATCCTCGTGTCGCTGTCGACCTTCGACTGGCACTCGATCGCACCGAAGACGCTCAGGCGGATGCCGGCCTCGGAGACGCTCGTGATGGTCGTGACGATCATCGGGACGGTCGCCACCGGCAACCTCGCGATCGGCGTCGGTGCCGGCGTGCTGACCGCGATGGCCGCGTTCGCCCGCAAGGTCGCGCACCTCGTTGACGTCGACCGCGTGCTGGATCCGGACGGCACCTCCGTCTTCTACTCCGTCAAGGGCGAGCTGTTCTTCGCGTCGGACCAGGAGCTCGTCGACTCGTTCGACTACGCCGGCGACCCCGAGCGCGTGCTGATCGACTTCTCGCACGCACACGTCTGGGACGCGTCGGCGGTCGCCGCGCTGGACGCGATCGAGCAGCACTACGCGCGGCACGGCTGCACCGTGGAGATCACCGGCCTCAACGACCCGAGCGCCGAGCTGCACGAGACGCTCTCCGGCCAGATGGCGGCCGCGCCCTGAGGCTCGTCCGGCCGGCGTGAGCTAGCCGGCGGCGTCCCAGCGCTTGAGCGCGGGGAGCGGGTCGATCGGCGAGCCGCCCTCCTGCCAGCCCGGCGCGGTCCACAGCTCGAAGTGCAGGTGGCAGCCGTTCGCGCGGCCGGTGTCGCCGACCTCGCCGATCGGCTGGCCCGCGGTGACGCGGTCGCCCTTCTCGACGGTCGCCGGCGCGGCCAGGTGCATGTACGCCTGGCCGGTGCCGTCGTCGGCCTTGATGGCGACGTAGTTGCCGGCGCGCGACTGGAACTTCTTGAACGTCACGACGCCCGAGAGCGCGGCGACGATCGGCGTGCCGCACTTGGCGAACACGTCGTGGCCGTCGTGACCGCGCCCGCCGCCGAAGCCGTTGGTCTCCGTGCCGTAGTCGTGCTCGCCCCGGACGGGGAAGACGCCGCCGTCGGACGCCGGCGTCGTGCTCGGCGCGGGCGCTGCGGCGGGCTTCGCCGCCGCGACGACGCGCAGGCGCGCGCCGGTCGCCGCGGCGGTGGCCGTGGTCACGCGCACCGGGCCGCTGCGTGCGCCGCTCGGCACCGAGACGAGCACGCGGTGGGGGCTCTTCTCCGACGGCCGTGCGGTGCGGTCGTCGCGCGAGCCGCGGCCCCCGAGGAAGGTCACCTTGCGCGTCTGCGCGAGGCCCTCGCCGCTGAGGCGCAGCACGTGCCCGCGCGGGCAGCTGGCCTCGTCGCCGGTTCCGCAGGTCAGCGCCGACAGCTCGGGCTCCTCGAAGCCGGCGCCGCCGTTCGCGGTCTCGTGCGCGGACGCGGGGCCCGCGCACAGCAGTGCGGCGAGAGAGGCCAGCGCAAGCGCAGGCAGAGCACGTGGACGGACGGTATGGGTCATCGACACCTTCGCGGAATCTGTGGGTGCCTACGAGGTGAGCTGACGGGCTCGCGCGCAGATCTCGCGCTACGGCTCACACAAGCCGATTCGCCCCAACAACGTGGTTCCCCCGCTCCCGGTCAGACAGGCCGACCGGGACTCGGCAACGTCAAACGACTCCGGCAGGGTAACGACCCGGGCGTCATAACGCGTCCCCAGGAAGGAGATCGGCCCCTCCCGGCGAACGTGCACGCGCCGAGAGGGGCTCCGTGCGGTCCCGCCTCAGCGCCGCGGGAGCGCGACCGTCAGCGTCGTCTTGCGTGCCGCGCCCTTGGGCGGGGTCATCGTGACGACGAGCTTCGCGCGCCTGGCGCCGCGCAGCTTGCGGCGCACCGACGCCGGCAGGGTCAGGCGGACGGTCTTCGGGCCGCCCGCGGCGACGCGGAAGCGCAGGACCGCGCGGCTGGCGGCCGAAGCGCGCGCGCCGCCGGCCGCGGTGACGACCGCGGTGCCCGCGCAGCCCGCCGGGCAGCTCGCCCTGAACGTCATCGTCTTGGCGCCGGGGCCGACCTTCGGCTTCGCCGGGACGAGCGGCGCGATGAGGTCGTCGCCCTCGTCGATGACCGGCTTCTTCGCGGGCACGAGCGGCGCGATGAGGTCATCGCCCTCGTCGATCGCCGGCTTCTTCGCCGGGACGAGCGGCGCGATGAGGTCGTCGCCTTCGTCGACGGGCTTCGCCGCCGATGTGCCGCCGGTCTTCGTGAACGTGATCGTGCCCGACCACGCGAGCGTCGCCGTGCAGCGCTCGCCCTCCTGCTGCGAGTAGCCCGGGCAGTTGCCGGCGAGCACCTGACCCGGCTGCGGCTTGACGACTTGGACGATCTTGCCCATGCCCACCGCCTCGGGCGGCAGCTCGAAGCGCTGCTCGAAGACGCTCATGTCGCCGGCGGGCTCCCACAGCGCGTGCGGGTCGCCGTCGGTCTCGAAGAGGTCGGTCGGGTCGATCGCGGAGCCCGGGCACTTGTGGTCGACGAACTCGACGTGGTCGAACGGCTTGAACCTCAGGCCGTACGGCGTCGGCCCCGCCCCGTCGAGGCTCGTGACGCTGAGCGGCTCGTCGCGGACGTCCTTGCCCTCGCACACGATGTGGCTGGAGTAGGCCGGGACCTTGCTTACCGTGTCGTACGTGCGCTTGACCGTGCCCTCGAGCGCCGTCGGCTGGGTGGGCGTCGTGTACGTGCCCTGGAGCACGCCGGTGTCGTCGAAGCGCACGCCGTCCAGGCGCGAGGACCAGCTGAACGACGCCTCGGTCGTCCGCGTCTCGATGTTGCCGCCCGACCCGAGATCGAGGTTCAGCTTGTATGTGCCGCTCCCGACCGCCTCGACGCGGTACTCGGAGCCGGCGTGGGCGAGGCCGGGGGCCGCGGCGAACGCGCAGAGCGCGGCGGCGAGGGTCATGCGCTTCGTCATGACCTCACTGTCGGCGCTGGGGGACAGGGGTACATCGGGGATCCCCCCGGCATTCGGGCGCCGCGACCCCGGCCCCCGGCGTCGCGGTTCCCCTACCCTCTCGCGCCGTGACGACAGCGACCCTGACCCCGCGCCGATGAGCGCCGGCCTCGCCGCCCTCCTCGACGACGTCGCGGTCCTCGCGCGCGCGGCCGCCGCCTCGGTCGACGACGTCGCCGCCGGCGCGGGACGGGCGAGCATGAAGGCCGCCGGCGTGATCGTCGACGACGCCGCGGTCACCCCGCGCTACGTCCAGGGCTTCCAGCCCGAGCGCGAGCTGCCGATGATCAAGCGGATCGCGGTCGGCTCGCTGAAGAACAAGCTGCTCTTCATCCTGCCCGCCGCGCTGCTGCTCTCGGAGCTGCTGCCGTGGCTGCTCACGCCGATCCTCATGATCGGCGGGACCTACCTCTGCTACGAAGGCGCGGAGAAGCTGTGGGAGGTCGTCGGCCCGCACTCCGCGCACGCGGAGGAGGACGCACAGCCGCCCGACGAGGAGGAGCTCGTCGGCGGCGCGATCCGCACCGACTTCATCCTCTCCGCCGAGATCATGGTCATCTCGCTCAACGAGGTGAAGGACGAGGCGCTGCTCTCGCGCGCGGTGATCCTCGTGCTCGTGGCGCTGGCGATCACCGCCGGCGTCTACGGCGCGGTCGCGCTGATCGTGAAGATGGACGACATCGGGCTCAACCTGGCGAAGACGCGCGAGGGCGCGGCCGCGTCGTTCGGGCGCGGGCTCGTGCGCGCGATGCCGATCGTGCTCAAGGTCCTCTCGACCGTGGGGATCGCCGCGATGCTCTGGGTCGGCGGGCACATCATCCTCGTCGGGCTCGACGAGCTCGGCCTCCACGCGCTCTACGACGCGGTGCACCACCTCGAGGAAGGCGTCCACGACGCGCTCGGCGCGGTCGGCGGCGTCGGCGCGTGGCTGACGAACACCGCGGCGTCGGCGCTGCTGGGGCTCGTGGTCGGCGCGATCGTCGTGGCGGTCATGCACCGCCGCGGCTCGCACGGCGCAGCACACTGACCGCGCGGGCTATCGTCGCGCTCGTGACCCGTCCCACGAGCATCCTCCTGCGCGCCGCACTCCTCCTCGGCGCCTTCGCGGCCGCACCCGCCGCCGCCCAGGCCGAGCCCATGCCGTTCGGGCATGCGTGCACCCCGCAGAACGGCGTGCGGTTCTGTCCCACGACTGCCCCGTCAGGGCGCCCGCTGAGCTTCGACGGGACGCCGATCGACGTCGACGTCACGCTGCCCGAGACCGGCAACGGGCCGTTCCCCACGATCCTCCTGCTGCACGGCCTCGGCGGGACGAAGACGTCGTTCCAGTCCGCGACCGAGCAGAGCTACACGAACTGGACGTTCGCGCGACAGGGCTACGCGGTGGTCACGCCGACCGCGCGCGGCTTCGGCGGCTCCTGCGGCCAGCAGACCGCCGGGACCCCGGGCTGCGAGCGCGGGTGGACCCGGCTCGGCGACATCCGCTACGAGGTCCGCGACATCCAGACGCTGACCGGCCGGCTCGTCGACGAGGGCATCGCCGACCCCGCGCGCATCGGCTCGACCGGCGTCTCCTACGGCGGCGGCTTCTCGACGATGCTGGCCTTCCTCAAGGACCGCATCCGGCTCGAGGACGGGTCGTTCGCGCCGTGGACGAGTCCCAAGGGCACGCCGATCAGCCTCGCCGCCGCGTGGCCGCGCTGGATGTGGTCCAACGGCGAGAGCATCTTCACGCGCAACGGCCGCGAGCCGTGGTCGCGCAACCCGCCGGGCGCGATCGTGAAGTCCTACGCCGACGGGATCTTCACCGTCGCGTTCAGCGGCAACGTCGCGCCGCGCGGCAGCGAGCTGTCGGCCGACATCCGGCTGTGGAAGGCGCAGCTCGACGCGGGGAGGATCACCGGCGACACGCAGCGGACGCTCGACAACGCGTACGACTTCCACGGCGTCGCCGGCATGCCGATCACGTCCGGCGGCCCGGCGCCGCTGCTCATCCAGTCGGGATGGACCGACGCGCTGTTCCCGGTCAACCAGGCGCTCGGCGCGTACCGCGCGATCCGCCGGGTCAACCCGCTGGCGCCGGTCGCGCTGCAACTCGGGGACCTCGGTCACAGCCCCGCGGCCAACCACCCGCGTGACGTCGCCGCGTTCGACGAGGAGGGCAACCGCTTCTTCGGCGGGCAGCTCCGTGGGCTCCGCGTTGCGCCGATCCCGCCCGGCAGCGTCCGCGCGTACGGGATGCGGTGCCCGGCGAGCGCTCCCTCGGGCACCGGGCCCTTCACGGCCTCCTCGTACGAGAAGCTCTCCCGTGGCGCTGTCCGGATGCGCACCGCGCGCCCGCTGACGATCACCTCCAAGGGCGCGAGCCGCAAGCTCGCCGAGGCGATCCCCGGCCTCGCCGGTGCCGGTGCGCTGTGCACGCCGCGCGATCTCGACCAGACGAGCAGGGCGCTCGTCTCGCGCAAGTCGCCCGGCGTGACGATGCTCGGTCAGCCCGTGATCACCGGTCGCGTCACGACCACCGGGCGCAACGGGCAGATCGCCGCGCGCGTGTGGGATCGCGAGTCGCGCGGCGGCAAGCAGCGGCTCATCACCCGCGGCGTCTACCGGCTCACCGACAACGAACGCGGGCGGTTCCGCTTCGTGCTCGACGGCAACGGCTGGCGGTTCGAGGACGGCCACCGGATCGTCGTCGAGCTGCTCGGCCGCGACGCGCCGACGTACTCGCCGAGCCCGAACGCGTTCTCGGCCACGCTCGACGGGCTGACCGTGACGATCCCGGTCCGGGAGCGGCCGCGCCAGCGGCGCGGCGTCGTGAAGCCCTAGCCCTAGCCCTTGCGCTTGGCCTGGGTCTCGAGGGCGCGGCCGAACGCGCCCTCGATCTCCGCGGCGAGCAGCGGCTTGAACAGCGCGACGAGCGACTCGGCGGCCAGCGGGCGCAGCCGCTCGATCGACTCGGTGATCTGCGGCCATTGCTCGTCGGCGCGACCCGCGTCGTTGAACGGCTTCCACAGCTCGTCCATGAAGAGCTTGACGAACGTGCGCGACGCCGACTCGGCCTGACGCTGGACGCGCTCGATCGCGGAGAGCGCGGCCGGCAGCGGCACGCTGCGCTCGGCGACCTCCTCGGCCGCGCGCAGCAGCGCGGGGCTCGGTACCTCGAACGTGCCGTCGCCGAGCGGGATGAGCACGCCGAGCCGCTGCGCCTTGTCGAGCGACTTCGGGTCGCGCTCGACCGGGCCGAAGCGCTCCTCGAGCTCGGCCAGCGTGATGATCTCCGACGCCTCGAGCTCGAGCGCGACGGCGAACGCCCGTCGCAGCCCGGCGAAGCGCTCGGCCCAGTCGCCGCCACCGCCGACGAGGCGCTGGATCGCGTTGAGCTTGAGGCCCTCGGCCTGCATCTCCTGGATCAGGCAGCCGGTCGACGTGCGCACGCCCGTAGAACCCCGTCCGCGCCCGGACCTCCGGCGGGGGCAGCAGGCCGCGCGTCGCCGTCCTGCTCGACCGCATCGAGGGCAACACCGCCGGCGTGCAGCAGCTCACCGAGGTCCTCGTCCCGCTCCGCGGCGCCGCGATGCGCCTCGGCCGCATGAGCGAGCGATGGCCGCAGCGCGCCGTCGCCCGCCCGTCCCGCGGCGTGATCGGATGAGCGTGGTGACCGCGTGGCGGCACACTCGTCCGCTTCGCGAACCTCTAGCGTTCCGGGCGTGCGTTCCTGCGTCGCCGTCCTCAGCGCCGCCGTGCTCGCCGCCGGATGCGGAGGCGGGGGAGACCCTGTCGGCATCGAGGAGGCCAAGCGGTGCCTCGTCGAGCACGAGGACGAGTTCAGGGTCATGGGTCCGCTGGACGGCGAGCGCGGCGACGAAGACGCGCCGGACCGGACGCTGATGGTCGGCGGCGCGCAGGCGAGCGCGTACCTCGCCTACTACGACGACGCGAAGCGCGCCGAGAGCCTGACGCGCGAGCTCGAAGAGGCCGCGAAGGCGTACGACGGCCGCGTCGACCGGCACGGCCGCCTCACGATCATCTGGACGAACGGTGCGGACTCGTCGCAGGCCTCGAAGATCGAGGCCTGCGCGCTCGAGTCCTGAGTGCCTACTGCTGCGGCAGCATGCAGCGCATGCGGTACCCGGCCAGGCTGGCGGGGGCGCTCGCGCCGGTCTTCACCTGCGGGAGGCTCACGCCGCTGCGCCGGCCGGTCGGGACCTCCAGCGCCGGGCCCGGGAGCCACGCGCCCGGGGCCTTGGACTTGGCCTGGCGGCCGTCGTAGCGGTACACGTCGAGGCCGCGCTCGATGTCGTTGCCGAACGCGTAGAAGACGCCGTTGCGCGACACCCGCGGAGCCTTGAACGACCACGAGTCGGCGTTCTCGGTCTTGTACGAGGCGATGGCCTCCATCGGGCCGCCGTCGGCGAGCTTCGAGAGGTCGACCACGCGGACGCCGCCGTTGTAGAACGCGATCGTCATCAGCTGCTGGTCCTCGTGGATGTCGAAGACGTGAGCGGTGCACGTGCCCGTCGCGTCGTGCGTCGGCCCGGCGAAGTCGGTGATGTTCCAGTAGCCGAGCTTCTCCGGCGCCTTCTCCTTGTCGCCGGTGACGTCGTAGACGTGGACGCCGCCCGACGGGCAGACGGGGCCGCCGGCCGCGCCGGCGAACTCGTCCTCGGCGATGAGGATCTCGCGCTTGCTGCCGTTCTTCGCGCGCAGAGTGACCGGATCGACCTGGTGCCAGACGTTGACGGCCTCGTCGTCGAACGTGGACGTGATCTTCGGAGCGCCGGGCTTGGACGTGTCGATGACGACGCCGTGCGAGAGGGCGGCCGAGTAGGCGCGCGTGCCCGACTCGTTGAACGTGATGTCGTGCGAGTTCGTCCCGAGTCCCGGGCGCGCGTCGAGCTTGAGGTCGCCGGCCTTCTTCGGCGCCCTGAGGTTGCTGATGTCGAAGACCTCGATCGCCGGCGTGAGGTTCGTGATCAGCTCGGAGTTCGAGTTGTAGAGGAAGTCGCCGCTCGGATGGACGGTCATGTTGTGCGAGCCCAGGGGGAACTCGACGAACGACACCGTGAACGGCTTCTTCGGGTTCGTGACGTCGATGATGAACGTCCCGTTCTTGCCGTTGTTCGCGCCCTGCGCGGTGCTCGCGCTCTTGCGCACGGCGAAGCCCTTGGCCGCCGCCTCGCGGTAGCAGTCGGAGTCGACGTTGCCGAACGTGTCGCTCGTGTACGCGACGAACGTGCGGCCGCGCTCGTCGGCCTGCCGGAAGACCTGCAAGTCGCCCTGCGTGACCGAGCAGTCGTACACCTGTGCGCGCTTGGTCTTCGACGGCTTCGAGATGTCGAAGATCTGGAGCCCGTTCTTGTACGAGCCGGCGAAGGCGTACTCCTTGCCGCGCAGCTTCGCGAACTCGATGTCGGTGCCGTAGTTGGCGACCTCGGAGCCCTTCGCGAAGTTCTTCTCGATCGCGGGATAGGGGAGGTTCTGAGTGAGCGACAGGTTGGGACTGCCCTCGCCTGCGGGCTCCTGAGCGAGGGCGGTGCCCGGCGTGAGCAGGGCGCCAACGGCCAGGAGCATGGGGAGTGGGTGGCGACGCATACGGGTTGGAACGCATCCGGCGGCGAGTTCTTGCGGTTCGCGGGTATGGGCAGGCCCCATGAGCGAAGATGACGCACGCGACCTCGATCAGATGGCTCCCGGTGACGAGGCGCCCCCCGGCACCGAAGGAACGGGCGAGGACATCTGCCCGAAGTGCGGCGGCGACGGCAAGGCCGACGGCGCGGACTGCCCGGAATGCGCCGGCAGCGGCACGGTGATCAAGGGCGTCGGCGGCGCGTAGCGCTCGGCGGCGGCTCTGGACGGCGCTCAAGTCCGAGCCGCTGCCGGCCGATTCCAGGGGCATGCAGCATCAGCGCCGCGAGCACGTCGAGCTCGAGACCCCCCGCCACCGGATCTCCGGCTACGTGACCCTGGCCCAGAACGGCTTCCGCAGCCGGATCTCGGACATGCTCAACGCGTCCGAGCGGGAGTTCATCTCGCTGACCGACGCGACGATCTCGCCGCTCGACGGTGAAGGCTCGCCGGTGGAGCGCCCATTCGTCGCCGTCTCGCGCGCGCACATCGTCTTCGTCACCCCGCTGGGCGACGTCGACGAGCTCGCCGCCTAGCACTGCGCCCTCCTTTGAACGAGCAAGGGCCCGGCATGCGCCGGGCCCTTGTCGTTTCCTCTGAGGAGGAGGAGGTTGCTTCTGGGTGCTACGAGGCGTTGATGGTGATCTTGGCGACGCCGATCACGAGGCCCTCCTCGAGGGCGTCGATCTTGAACGTGTCGTTGAGGAGCTGAGCGGCCTCGGCCTTCAGCTTGACCGTCGTGCCCTCGAGGATGGCGGTGCCGTTCGAGCCCGTCTTGAGGGGCTCGAGCGTGCGGCCGTCGAGGAAGAACAGCGGGGCGCTCGGGACGGCTTCCTCGCCGTTGACCGACACGGTGCCGGTGAGGACCGACTTGCCGGGATCGACGACGAAGTCGGTGAGCTCGACCTTGGTGTCGCCGGCGGTGAGGCTCAGGCCGCTGCCGTCATGGTCGATGCGGCCCTGCACGTACGGGGAGACGGTGCCGGGCTCGTAGTAGGTGACGTTGCCGCCCGTGATCGGGAAGCTGGCGACGCCCTTGTCGGAGATCTTCGCGTCGCCGACGGGGCCGGGGGCCACCTTCAGGGACGTGAGGGCCTCGACGAAGCCGCTGTCCAGCGTGACCGCGGTCTGACGACCCGTGAGGGAGTCGACCTTGGCGGCGGGCTCGGGCTTGGCCTGCTGCTCGGACTGCGTGGCGGAACCACCGGTGGTGGTCTCCTCGTCGTCGTCGCCACAAGCGGCGGTGCCAAGGGAGAGGGTCAGGGCCGCGGCGAGCGCGGCGAACTTGTGTGTGCTCTTCATGGCAGTCCATTCGCATGACAGCGCGTTCTGGATGTGCCAGGTTCGTCACAGATGCTTCTCTCGATCTGCATGATGGTCGCGGATCCGCCCCACCGGGTCGCGGCGGCGCTGGCTCCGGTGCGGCACCTGGCGGACGAGATCATCATCGCCGTCGACGCCCGCGTGCCGGCCGCGGATCTTGCCGATTACCAGGCACTTTGCGACCGGCTGCTGCGGATCGAGTTCGCCAGCTACGAGCGTCACCTCGCGTGGCTGCACGCGCAGTGCAAGGGCGAGTGGATCATGCCGCTGGAGGGCGACGAGGTCCCCAGCGCCGCGTTCGCGCGCAGGCTGCGCCGCATCATCGACCGACGGGATGTGCGCCAGGTGTGGGCCTCGCGGCAGTGGATCTGGCCGACGCCGGACCGCGTGCTCGACGTCCAGCCGTGGGTCAACGACCAGGTCGTCAAGCTCCTGCGCAACGACGGCGGCGTCCGGATCGAGGGCGTCCAGCACCTGCACGCGCAGTTCGAGCGGCCGTGCGAGTACCTCGAGGAGCCGATCTACCACCTCGAGCTCGTGACGAGCGATCTCGATGCGCGCCGCGCGAAGGTGGTCCGGTACGAGGTGGCGAGCCCGCACCAGAGCGCCCCGGGCGGAGGACGCCTCAACGACGCGACCTACCTGCCTGAGCAGCGGCCGTCGCCGAAGCTGCGCGCCGTTGCGGCCGAGGACGTCGCGGGCATCAAGGCGGCGCTCGCGCCCGCGCGCGACCGGCCCGCGTCCGCGCCGCTCGCGACGCTTCCGCCGCTCGTCACGCGCGCGGAGATGGACCGGCTGTGGGAAGGACGCTCCGTTCCCGAGACCGCGTACGCCGCGCGCATCGTCCCGCTGGAGGAGGACGCGCCGTTCCTCCCCGGTGAGCTGCGCGGACTGCGCGTGCGCGTGCACAACGACGGCACCGAGCGCTGGCCCTGGGGGCTCGAGCAGCGGCCGATGATCCGGCTCGGGCACCGGTGGCTGCGGCCCGACGGCACGCTCGTCGACGACATCACGCGCCGCACCCCGTTCCCGCGTGCGGTCGAGCCGGGCGACGACGTCGTGGTCCCGCTCGAGGCGATCGCACCCGACGAACCGGGCGAGTACGTGCTCGAGATCGACGTGGTCCATGAGTACGTGCGGTGGTTCGACTGCACCGCGCGCGTGCGCTGCGTCGTCGGCCAGCCCGCCGGGCTCGAGCCGAGCGGTGCGAGGCTCCGCCCGTCGCCGTCGCGCAACGGCGGGCCGCCGCGTCCGACCCGCATCCCGCGGCTCATCCACCGGATCTGGCTGGGGGGCGCGGCGATGCCGGAGGAGCACGTCCGGTATGGGGAGACGTTCGCCGAGCACCATCCGGACTGGGAGATGCGGTTGTGGACCGACGCCGACCTGCCGTCCCTCGGCATCGGCGAACGTGAGCTGTCGCTCACGCGGTGGCACTCCGAGACGTCGGACCTCGTGCGGTACGCGGTGCTCGCGCGGCACGGCGGCGTCTACGTCGACACGGACGTCGAGTGCCTGCGGCCGCTCGATCCGCTGCTGCGCGGCGTCGACGCGTTCGCCGGGCTCGAGACGCCGGGCCGGCTGGGCACCGCCATCCTCGGCGCCCGCCCGGGGCACCGGCTCTTCACCCGCGCGGCCGCGGAGGCGCGGCAGACGGTCGGCCTCGGACTGCACTCCGTCGACGCCACGGGCCCGTACTTCCTGTCGCTCCTGGCCGAGCAGGAGCCCGACGGGCTGACCCTCTTCGAGCCGGAGCTGTTCTACCCCTACCTGTGGGACGAGCGCGAGCGCGCCGCGGGCCCGTTCCCGGGCTCGTCCGTGGTCCACCACTGGGCCACGGGAGCCGTGAAGGCCCATACGATCCCGGCATGAAGATCCGTGCCGCGGTGCTCGAGGAGTTCGCCGAGCCGCTCGTCCTCCAGGAGCTCGACCTCGAGGGTCCGAAGGCCGGCGAGGTCCTCGTCCGGCTGCACGCCTGCGGCGTGTGCCACACCGACATGTACTCCGCCTCCGGCGTCGACCCGTCGGGCTACAAGCCGTGCGTGCTCGGCCACGAGGGAGCGGGCGTCGTCGAGGAGGTCGGTGAGGGCGTGACCTCGGTCGCCGCGGGCGACCACGTCGTCACGCTGTTCAGCCCGCAGTGCGGCGAGTGCGTGAACTGCCGCTCCGGCAAGACGAACATCTGCCTCGCGATCCGCGAGCAGCAGGGCAAGGGCTACCTTCCCGACGGGACGACGCGCCTGAAGCGCGACGGCGAGGAGCTGCGGCACTTCATGGGCTGCTCGACGTTCGCCGAGGCGACGGTCATGCCCGAGATCGCGCTGGCCAAGGTCAACCCGGACGCCCCGCTCGAGGCGGCGTGCCTGTTCGCGTGCGGCCTGTCGACCGGCCTCGGCGCGGCCATGTACCGCGCGCAGGTCGAGGAGGGCTCGACCGTCGTCGTGTTCGGGCTCGGCATGGTCGGCCTCGGCGCCGTCGCGGGCGCGCGCCTGCAGGGCGCCGAGCGGATCATCGCCGTGGATCTGTCGGAGGAGCGCCTCGCGCTCGCACGAGACCACGGCGCGACGGACGCGTGGGTCGGCGGCGACGGGACGGTCGAGCGCGTGCTCGAGGAGACCGGCGGCTTCGGCGCGGACTACACGTTCGAGGCGACCGGCAACGTCGGCGTCATGCGCCAGGCGGTCGAGTCGGCGCGCATGGGGTGGGGCGTGTGCTGCGTGACCGGCGTCGCCGGCAAGGGCGAGACGCTCGACGTCGTCCCGCGCTACCTCATCACCGGGCGCAAGGTGATGGGCGCGTCGTTCGGCGGCGTGAAGGGCCGCGAGCAGGTCCCGCAGCTCGTCGACCGCTACCTCGCCGGCGACATCGACGTCGACGCGTTCGTCTCGCACCGCATCTCGCTCGACGACGTCAACTCAGGGTTCGACCTCATGCACCACCAGGACGGCATCCGGTCGGTCATCCAGTACGTGTGACGGCGGGCGGCGCGGACGCCTCGTCGTACTCGGCGCGGCGCTCGCCGACCCAGTCGTCGAGCTCC
>CADCVT010000320.1 GCA_902806215.1 uncultured Solirubrobacteraceae bacterium
TCGAACCCCGCGAGGCCGAGGCGGTCCAGGAGCGGCCCGGCCTCTCTCCTCGCCGAGTCCTTGTTCGCTCCCTGCAGGCGAAGAGGGAGCGCCGCGTTGTCCAGGGCGCTGAGCCACGGCAGCAGCGAGTCGCGCTGCGGCATGAGCACGGCGGGCTCGGAGACCACGCGGCCGCCCGTCGGCTCGAGGAGCCCGCACACGAGGTCGAGCAGCGTCGACTTGCCGCAGCCGCTCGGGCCGACGAGCGCGACGACCTCGCCGGACGACACCGACAGCGACACGCCCGCGAGCGCCTCCACCGCGCCGTAGCGCAGGCTCACGTCGTCGATCCGGACCGCCTCTCGACGCTCCACCGGCACGGCTGCTGCAGTCGTGGTCGCTCCCTTCGCGGGCATTACCCCACAGGTTCGAAGGGTCGGCGCCGGGTACGTGGCGCCCTCTCAGCCGGCCGTTCCCGCCAGCCCCCCTGATGTGCACGGTCCAGTGTACGGCCGCGCGCGTCAGCGCTTCGGCGCGCGAGCCGCGAGGGCGCCGTTGTCGGTCCGTGGATCGGCCGCGGCCTCGAAGCGCAGCGCGTCGTCGAACCGCGACCGCGGCGGCGTCACGCCGGCAGCGTTGATGCGCGGCCGGATCGCGTACTGCCCGAGGCGGGTGAGCCGGTGGCCGCGGCGCTCGAGCTCGGCGACCGCGTCGGGCGCGACGCGCGCCTCCTCGATCTCGAGCCGGCCGCCCGCGCCGGCCGCCGCGTCGATGCGCTCGGCGTCGAGCGCGACGTCGATGTCGTAGCCGAAGTCGACGCGGTTGACGATCTGCTGGAGCACGCCCATGATGATCCGCGCGCCGCCGGCGCCGCCGACGACGAGCTCGGGGCGTCCGTCGGGCGAGACGACGATCGTCGGGGCCATCGACGAGCGCGGGCGCTTGCCCGGCGCGGGCTCGTTGGCCGTGCCGGGGGCGCCGAAGTCCGTCAGCTCGTTGTTGAGCAGGAAGCCGGTGCCCGGCGCGACGACCGCGCTGCCGAACTCCTGCTCGATCGTGCAGGTCACCGCGACCGCCGCGCCCTTGGCGTCGATGACGCTGATGTGGGTCGTCGACTCGCCCGGCCGCGTCGGCGGGCCGAGCGCAGGCCCGTACGTCTTCGCGCGACGGGCGTCGATCTCGTTGCGGCGCGTGTCGGCGTAGACCGTGGAGATGAGCGACGGCGTGTTCACGCGCACGAAGTCTGGGTCGGCGACGTACGCGCCGCGGTCGGCGAACGCGATCTTCTGCGCCTCGGCCATGAAGTGCAGCGCGTCGGCGCTGCCCGGCGCGGCGGCGCCGAGGTCGAAGCCCTGCAGGATGTTGAGCATCTGGATGATCGCGATCCCGCCGGAGGTCGGCGGCGGCATCCCGATGATCCGCCGGCCACGGTACGTGCCCTGCACCGGCGTGCGCCACTTCGCGCGGTAGGCCGCGAAGTCCTTGACGGTGAGCAGGCCCGGGTCGCGCGTCTCGGGGCGGGCCGCGCGCATGTCGCGGACCACGGCGCGGGCGATCGGTCCGCCGTAGAACGCGCTCTGGCCGTCGCGCATGATGCGCCGCAGCGTCGTGCCGAGCTCGGGCTGGCGGAGCGTCGCTCCGGCGGGGTAGGGCTGGTCGCCCGGCAGCAGGTACCGCGCCCGGGACGCGGGGAAGAGCCGCAAGCGCTTGGCGTTGTCGGCCATCGCCTTCGACAGCGAGGCGGGCACGCGGAAGCCGCGGCGTGCGAGGACCTCGGCGGGCGCGATGGCCTCGGCCAGATCGAGCGTGCCGTACCGGACCAGGAGCGCGTCCATGCCCGCGAGCGTCCCCGGGACGCCGACCGTCAGATGGCCGGTGAACTCCGTGTGGAGCCCGGGCCCGGCGAGCGGGTCGCGGCGGAACGCGGCGGGCGCGGTCTCGCGGAAGTCGAGCGCGCGGACCTTCCCCGTCGCGCTGCGGTACAGCGCGAAGCCGCCGCCGCCGATGCCGCAGGACTGCGGCCGGGCGACGCCGATGGCGAACACGGTCGCGGCGGCGGCGTCGGCCGCGTTGCCTCCCGCCTCGAGCACCGCGCGGCCGACGCGCGAGGCCGCGTAGGACTCGCTGGCGACGACGCCATGGGCGCCGCTGACCGCCGAGCGGAACTGCGACCCGACGCGGGCGTCGGCGGCCGGCGTCATCGGAACGGCCGAGGCGAGGGCGATGAGGGCGATGGCAGTGCGGCGCATGGGCGAGCCCCTACCCACCGCACTGCACCAGGAACCCGCTGTTCCCGGTGAAACAGAAGGGGTCTGACCCCTTCTGTTTCACCGGGGGAACCCGTCACCTTCGGGCGCTGGTCGCAAGGCGGCCGACGAGGTCATCGACCGTCGCCGCGTCGAGGTGCTCGACGCCGAGCCTGCGGCCCGAGCTCACCGCGACCTCGACGTCGGCGAGCGCGGCGCGGCGCTGGAGGACCGACTGCGCGCCGGTGACGCGCTGCAGGCGTCGCGCGTCGGCGACGGCGGTGGTGCGCATGAGCCGGCGCTTGCGCACGACGAGCGTGCCGTCGAGCCGCCACCCGGCGGTGCGGTACCGGGCGACGCCGAGCAGCGCCCCGAGCACCGGCAGGGCGAGCGCGACCAGCGCGTCGGCCTCGAAGATCGCGAGCGGCACCGCGGCGACGAGGAGGCCGAGCGCGAACGGCGGCAGGACGTAGCGGCGCAGGGCACGCGGCGGCGGGGAGGCGAGCCCGTCGATCGACGTCGCGAGCTCGGGCAGCAGCGTCGCGACGTCGCGCATCGCGTGCTTGCGGCGCGTGATCGGGACGAGCGTCTGCGCGGTGGCCGGTTCCTGCGCGTAGCCGGCGCTCTCGATGCGGACCTGCGCGAGCCCGAACGGCTCGCGCAGCGGGCTCTCGACGATCCGCACGGCGTGGATGCGCGCGACCGGCACGGAGGCGGCGCGGCGCTCGACGATCCCGCGCTCGATCCGGATCCGGTCGCCCTCGCGGGTAGCGCGGAAGCCGGCGAACGCGACGATCGTGCCGAGGAACGAGAGCACCCACGCGGCGGCGAGGACGCCTCCGGCGAGCACCGCCGCCTCGCCGAACGAGCGCGGAACGAGCCGCTCTGCCCGCTCCGCGCCGATGACGTCGTCGAGCACCTGCGAGAGGCCCGCGACGACGGGCACGAGGACGCCGAGCGATCCCGACGTCAGCGCGGCCAGGACGAGCGAGCGCCTGGAAAGGCTCAGCGATGCGACGGGCTCCTCCGTGACCGAGCCGTTCGGACCACCCGACGACCCGTCCGAGCCGTCCGTGCTGAGCTCCGCAGCCGCCGGCAGAACCCCACGGGCGGCCGCGCGAAGCTCCTCGGCCTCGTCGAGCGACACCGCCTTCAGCACGATCTCGCCGCCTGCCGTGCCCCCGGCCGCCTGCAGGTGCAGTTCGACCACGCCGAACAGCCGCTGGACCGGCCCGCGCAGCGTGTCGATCGACTGCACGCGCTCGAGCGGGATCGAGACGATCCGCTCTGACAGGAAGCCGGTCCGCAGCCGCACCGCGCCGTCGCTGATCTGCCAGCGCGTCGTCGCCCACGTGACCGACGCGATGACCACCGAGCCGACGAGGCCGACGATCCCGTAGAACACGATCCGCCCGACGCCGCCACCACCGACGAACGCGATGACGACGAGCGGCAGCAGCAGGCCTCGCAGCGCGCTGATCGCCTCTGCGCCGATCGCCGCCCGGTGCAGCGGCCGGCCGCTCATCAGACGTCGTCGCGGGTGCGCGTCATGTCGGAGACGCGGCGGCGGATCGCGTCGGCCTCGCCCTTGTCGACGGCGGGGATCGTGCTCGCGCCGGCCGCGGTGTGGAACTTCACCGCCGCGACGTCGAACATCGACTGGATCAGGCCGGCCTCGGTGTCGACGTGCTGGATGCGGCGGATCGGGATGAGCGTCCGGCGTACGGTGAACGTGCCGTGGCGGATGTCGATCTCGTCGTCGCGGATGTCGTAGCGCCAGCGGCGGTGGCGCAGCTCGGGGATGAAGACCACGGCGACGGCGCCGAGGACGAGCAGGACCACCGGCAGGAGCCAACGGGACACGCCGGTCTCCTCGAGCGCGCTCGACGCGAGCATCGAGAACAGCAGCGCCCACCCGACGTTGATCGCGATCACCGTCCGCCAGTACGACTTCGCCGCCGGCGGAAGCTCGGTGGACGGCTCGGGAGCGATCAGCTCGCGTGGACCGGGCGGGTCAGCGCCTTGACGAAGTCCTCGAGCTGGTTCGTCGTCCAGCACTCGAACGCCTCGCAGTGTTCCTCGTAGGCCTGGATGACCGAGTCGCCGTAGTTCCAGTACAGGCGCGGCTCGGGGTTCAGCCAGAACGTCCGGCCGGCCTTCGCGGCGATCGACGCGAAGATGTCGGCGCGCGGGTCGCGGCCGTTCGTGCGCGCGTCGCCGAGCACGATGATCGTCGCGCGCGGGTGCAGGTCGTCCTCGACGAGCTTGGCGAACTCGGTCCACACGCGGCCGTAGTCGGTGTAGCCGGAGATGTCGGCGACGCCGGCGTCGCGGCCGATGGCGTCGGAGACCGCCGAGAAGTCGCGCTCCTTCTCGAAGACCTCGGTGACCTCGGAGACGCGCTCGATGAAGACGTACGAGCGCATCTTGCGAAACGCGTCGTGGAGCGCGTGCATGACGCTGAGGAAGAACACCGATGCGCTGGTGACGCTGGTCGACACGTCGCACAGCACGAAGATCTCCGGGCGCCGCGGGCGCATCGGGCGCTCCTTGATGACCACGGGAACGCCGCCGGTCTGCAGCGACGCGCGCATCGTGCGGCGCACGTCGACGTGCATGCGGCGCTTCTGCCCGCGGTGCTCCTGGCCCTGCGTCTTGAGGCGGCGCTTGAGCTGCGCGACGACGCGGTGCACGCTGGCGAGGTCTTGCAGCGCACCGGTTGGGAGCGCGCGATCGAGCTCGTTGAGCGGGCGCTTGGGCGGCAGCTGCTCGGTGCGCTCGATCTGCGCGCGCTCGAGCTCGCGGCGCAGCATCTGCTCGAACCGGCGCAGCTGATCGCGCGGCAGGCCGTCGCGGCGCGGGTCGTCCTGGGGGAGGTCGGGCTGCGGCTCGGCGCGCAGGCCCATCGCGCGGCGGATCCGCTGCACGTCGACGCCGATGACGCCGCTGCCCTCGCCCTGCCGGCCGAACGCCGCGATGGCGAGTCGCGCGAGGTCGCGCATCGCGCCCTCGCTGCCGTCGCGCAGGGCCGCGGCGATCTGCTGGCGAAGGCCCTCGAGGTCGACGCCGCCGTCCATGTCCGCCATCCCGCCGGAGCCGTCCTCGCCCTGCTCGCGCTCGCCCTCGCGGACGGCCGCGGCCTCGGCGGCGCGGAAGAAGAAGCGGTCGAACACGAGGTCGAAGACGCGCCGGTCCTCCTGCGACTTGGCCATCGTCGCGGCGAGCGCCTCCTTGAAGAGGTCGTGGTCGGTCCAGCCGACGTGCTCGAGCGCGGCGAACGCGTCGAGCAGCGCGGACGTGCCGACCGCCATGCCCTCGGCGCGGAGCTCGTCGGCGAGCTCCACGACGTGCCCCGAGAAAGAGTGGTCAGGCACCGAGCGGGTTGGTCAGCTTGACGCCGACCCGCTCCGCGACGATGTCGAGGTCGGTGCGGTGCTTGACGATGAGCGACAGCGTGTCCTTGAAGACGCGCTCGTCGATGTCCTCGGCGCCGAGCAGCAGCAGCGCGCGGGCCCAGTCGATCGACTCGGCGATCGACGGCGGCTTCTTGAGGTCGAGGTCGCGGACCATCGCGATGACCTCGACGAGCTTGCGCGCGACGCGCTCGTCGAGCTCGGGCGCGTGGAGGCGCACGATCTCGAGCTCGTGCTCGAGCGACGGGTAGTCGAGCCAGAGGTAGAGGCACCGGCGCTTGAGCGCCTCGGTGAGCTCGCGGGTGTTGTTGGAGGTCAACAGGACGACCGGCCGCGTCTTGGCCTCGACCCTGCCGAGCTCGGGGATCGAGATCTGGAAGTCCGAGAGGACCTCGAGCAGGAGCGCTTCGAACTCCTGGTCGGTCTTGTCGATCTCGTCGATGAGCAGGACGACCGGCTCCGGGCTCGAGATCGCCGCCATCAGCGGCCGCTCGAGCAGGAACTCCTCGCCGAAGATGTCCTCCTGGACGTCGCTCCAGCCGGTGCCCTCGGCCTCGGCCTGGATGCGGAGGAGCTGCTTGCGGTAGTTCCACTCGTAGAGCGCCTTGGCCTCGTCGAGGCCCTCGTAGCACTGCAGGCGGATCAGCGTGCGGCCGAGGTAGCGGCTCAGCGCCTTGGCGAGCTCGGTCTTGCCCACGCCCGCTGGGCCTTCGACGAGCACGGGCTTGCCGAGGCTCGCCGCGAGGTAGCTGACGAGGGCCGTGGAGTCGGCGGGCAGGTAGCCGACCGAGCGCAGGCCCTGGTCGACGTCGGAGACGGAGGTGGGGGCGGCGGCCATGCGGACCGTGGATGATAGGCGCATGGTTCTCGCCGCAACGGAGACGATCCCCGCCGCGCCCGTCGTCATCTTCATGGCCCTTGGCGTCCTGCTCGCGATCGGGGGCCACCTGTACGGGTCCAAGTCGGTGGTCGCCGCAGGGATCGCGATCTTGTTCCTGGCGACCGCCGCGATGGTCGTCGGGGGGTACGTCGCCTACAACGGCGAGGAGTCCGACCCCCGCCCGGCCGAGAACCCGTCGTCGCCCGACTTCTAGCCCGGAAGGTCGTCATTCGCCGCTCCGCGTCACACTGAGCGGGGTCATGGCCACCACGATGCTCCTTCGACGGCTCCTTCTCCTTGCGCTTGTGACGCTCCTGCCCGCCGCCGGCGCGGGGGCGGCCGAGCCCGTGCGCGTGGCCGATCCGGGCGACGGCGCGTCGTGGACGGCGACCGCTTCGCTGTCCAAGGGCGGGCGCTCATGCACGCAGGTGCGGCAGGGCCGCGTGAACAAGGGCACCTTCTGCGCGCGGCTGGGGCGGAGCGTCCCCTTCTCCTACAACGTCCGCTACGACGTGCCGCCGGACCGGGCGCGCTGGCGGTCGGTCTTCGCGATCGTGCTGGCGCCCGAGGTCGTCAGCGCGCGGCTCGACACGCCCGACGGCGTGCGGCGCTACACCCGCGGCCGTGGTCCGCGCGTGCTGCTCGCGGTCGTCGCGGAGCGCGTCGAGCAGCCGCCGCTGCTCGTCCGGGTGCGGACGCGCTCCTGCAAGGTCGTCTTCGCCCGCGCCGGGCAGGATCCGAGCGCGGAGGTCCTCGATCCGTTCGACGCGCCGTCGTGGCGCACGGTGGCCGAGCGGCGGTCGTCGAAGCGGACCTGCGTCTCGTGGCTGCGCGTCGCGCCGCGGTTCGGCGGGCCGGCTGCCCCGGAGCCGACCGAGGGCCCGTTCGTCTGCGGCGACCCCTCGCGCGACGTCGTGGGGGTGCGGGCGCAGCGCGTCAGCGGCCGGCTGGTCGTCTTCGGGCTCGTCGGGCCCCGGGTGCGCCGGGTCGGGCTGCGGCAGCAGGACGGCACGATCGGCCCGCCGGTCACCTTCGACGCGACGTCTCGGACGTTCCTCGCGGTCCTGCGCGACGACGTCGATCCCGCGTCGTTGTCCGCGGTCTTCACGCTCGCGAGCGGGGGAACCGTCTCCCGACCGCTGGGCTAGGCCCGAACAACGACGTCA
>CADCVT010000321.1 GCA_902806215.1 uncultured Solirubrobacteraceae bacterium
AACTGCTCGAGCGCGTCGACGGTCTGCGACAGCGGCCGCGCGGTGATCTCCACCTCGTGACCCGCCGCCTCGAGCCGCTCGACGAGCGGCCGGAGGACGTAGACGTGAGCGGTGTTGGTGAGGTCGACCCAGACGCGCATGCGGTCGGGGAGCGTAGGGCCTGCCGTTGTTCGTGCCGCGGTTGTGCCGAGCCAACAACAGCACCGTCACGAAAGAGCGTGAGTCGCTTGGCGCTCCCCCGGCACGTGGTTGGCTCCCGCGGGTGAGCGCAAGCGAACAACTCGACCCACGTGACGCCCAGACCGACGCGGGTCGAGTTTCCATCGCTGGGCAAGGGAAACTCGACCCGCGTGGGATCGTCGGCGACGCGGGTCGAGTTATCCATGTGGATGGGGCGATCGCACGCATCGCTTCGCGGCAGAAGGCTCTGATCACGACCGAGCAGCTCCTCGCGGTCGGGCTCTCTGGGGGAGCGGTGGAGCACCGCGTACGAACGGAGCGACTCCACCGTGTTCATCGAGGCGTGTTCTCACTGAGTCCCTCGCTGATGCCGTTAGCCCGAGAGCTCGCTGCCGTGATGGCCTGCGGACGAGGCGCGATGGCGAGCCACCGGAGCGCGGCCTTCATCTACGGCCTGCTCCCGGCCGGACCGGACATCCACGTCACCGTGAAGAGCCGGAGCGGGCGGAGTAGAGAGGGAGTCGCCATCCACCGTCCGAGGACCGCACCGGAGCGAACGATCTACAGAGGCGTCCCGGTGACCACGATCACCCAGACGATCCTCGACCTCGCCGCGACCGAGCCGGCACACGACCTCGACCGAGCTCTCAACGAAGCACGCGTCAAGGGCCTGGCAAGCGACCACACACTCACATCACTGACGGAGCAGTCGGCCAACAAGCCGGGCGCAGCCGCCCTGAGAGCGGCGCTCCACCACCAGGAACGAGGCTTCACGAGATCAAGAGCCGAGCGGAAGCTCCGACAGCTCGTCGAAGACGCCGGGGTGCCCCGACCGCTCTTCAACACCAGGAAGGCTGGCGCGTCATGCGGATCACGTGGCGCCAGCTCACGCAGGAGCCGACGAGGACCGCCGCCCGCCTGACGAGGGCGCTCTACGCGGTGCCGTAGACCGAGCGCGTGAAGATCGCCGCCAGCGCGTCGACCAGAGCATCGGCCTCGTTCGGCTCGCCCTGGACGTACTGCTGGTACATCGAGCGCTCGGTCATCCACACGAGCGCGAAGGCCGTGGCGTACGGGTCGCCCGGGAGCGCCCGGCCGGCCGCCTGCTCGACCGAGATCCGCTCGCGAGTCGCGTCGACGAACCGCCCGACGAGCCCGCGCCAGAACGTCGCGACCTCCTCGTCGTACGTCGAGACCTCGACCGTCGCGCGGAACAGCGCGGCGTGCTCGCGGTACAGCAGCGCGATCTGGTCGAGCGCCGCGCGGATGTCGCCGCCGTCCGACCACCACCGGTCCGCGGCCTCCATGAGCTGCTCGTTGACGTCGCCGGTCAGCCGGCCGAGCAGCTCGCGCTTGTCGCGGAAGTAGAAGTAGAACGCGGTCCGGGAGATCCCCGCGCGCTTCGCGATGCGCTCGATGTTGAGCTCGGCGAACGACGCGCCTTCGGTCAGCAGATCCTCGGTCGCACGAAGGACCGCTGACTCGATCGCAACGCGCTTCTCGCTCTGACGGGGGACGGATGCCACCCCTGCACCATACCCTTGACACTGTGTCAAACTGCACGACATGGCCACGCTTCTCGAATTGACCTCCCAGGGCGACGTCGGGACGATGTCCGACGAGTCCAAGCTCGCGAACTTCAAGCTGATGGACCCCCAGCAGCTGTACGAGCTGTGGGAGCGTCAGCCGTGGTCGGCCCACGCGATCGACCTCGAAGGCGACAAGCGCGAGTGGGAGACGAGCGTCACGGAGCTCGAGAAGGAACAGCTCGCCTACAACCTGAGCGCGTTCTTCATCGGCGAGGAACGGGTGGCCACCCAGTTCAGCGGGCTCGTGCGCTCGTACGAGAGCCAGGGCGAGGAGGCGTTCCTCACGACGCAGCAGGTCGACGAGGTGCGCCACGCGCAGTTCTTCAACCGCTTCTACGCCGAGGTGCTCCAGCGCGACGGCAGCTTCGAGGAGCGGCTCGTGCAGGCGCGCGAGGACGTCAACGAGGCGTTCATCCAGCTCTTCGACGTCGAGCTCGTCAACGCGCAGGAGAACCTGCTCCAGAACCCCGGCGACATCGAGGCCAAGGTCGACTTCGTGGTGATGTACCACATGGTCATCGAGGGGACGCTCGCGCTGACCGGCCAGCACTTCATGCAGGAGTTCCTCGAGTCCAAGGGCTTCATGAAGGGCCTGCTCGAGGGCTACCAGCGGATCTCGCAGGACGAGCACCGCCACGTCGCCTACGGCACGTGGTTCCTCAAGGAGAAGGCCGGCCAGGACCCGGCGTTCAAGCGCCGCATCAGCACCAAGCTCATGGAGCTCATGCCGCTGGCCCAGGGTGTCCTCGTGCCCCCGGGAGTCGACGATCCGTACGACTACGAGCTGCTCGGCTACCACAGCTCCGAGACCAACCAGTTCGCGTTCAACGCGCTGTCGCGGCGGCTGAAGGTCATCGGCGTGCCGCTCGGCGACGCCGCCGACGTCGCGGCGTAGAAGCGCCCACCGCCCCCGCTACCGTCATCGCCCTGTGTCCGCCGGTCGATGCATCTGCAGCTTCACCGAGTCGCCGACGGCCTCTCGGTGTTCACGCACGTCATGAGACGGGTCCTCCTGCTCTTCGTGGCCGCGATCGCGCTGCTGATGGTCCCTGCGAGCGCCGGCGCGGTCGTCGTGGGCATCGCCGACCAGAAGCCGGACATGTTCAGCGACAAGCGCTTCAAGGCGCTGAAGATCAAGCACGCACGGCTCGCCGTGCCGTGGGACGCCATGAACTACGGGTGGCAGCGCAAGGAGATCGACGCGTGGATGTTCCGCGCGCGGCTGTCGGGCGTGCACCCGCTCGTCTCGTTCGGCCACTCGCGCGTGCACCGCCGCGTGCTCCCGACGCCCGAGCGGTTCCGCCACGAGTTCCGCCGCTTCCGCGCCCGCTACCCGTTCGTGCAGAACTTCGCGACGTGGAACGAGGCCAACCACTGCGGCGAGCCCGTCTGCAACCGCATCCCGCTCGTCGCCGCCTACTGGCGCAAGCTCAGGCTGGAGTGCCCGAGCTGCAAGGTCCTCGCCGTCGAGCTGTTGGACATGCCGAACATGGTCAGCTGGGTCAAGCGGTTCCGTCGCGCCGCGGGGGCCGAGCCCACGGTGTGGGGGCTGCACAACTACATCGAGGCCAACCGCTTCAAGTCCGACCGCCTGCGCAGCCTGCTGCGGGTCACCAAGGGCAGCATCTGGCTGACCGAGGTCGGCGGCATCGTCAAGCGCCGGATCAAGAAGAAGTACACGGTCAAGGCGATCCCCGAGTCGGCCGCGCACGCGGCGAAGGTCATGCGCTTCCTCTTCGACGACGTCGTCGACGTGAGCCCGCGGATCACCCGCGTCTACCTCTACCACTGGAACGCCTCGACGAGCTTCGACAGCTGGGACTCGGCGCTCGTCGGACCCACCGGCCGCAGGCGCCCCGCGCTCGACACGTTGCGCGATCGGCTGAGGCAGCTGCGCAACCCCTAGCGCTCCCGGCCGTTAGTGCGGCCGAATGCTCAAAACGATCCTCTGCGCGTTCGTGCTCCTGTGCCTCGCGCCCACCTCAGCGAACGCGCTGGTCATCGGCATCGCCGACCAGAAGGCCGACATGTTCACTGACGCCCGGTTCGCCGAGCTCGGCATCAAGCACGCGCGGATCTACGTGCCGTGGGACGTCTCGCAGTACGGCGACCAGCAGGCCGAGCTCGACACGTGGATGCGCCTCGCGCGCCAGCGCGGCGTCAGCCCGCTCGTGAGCTTCGGCCACTCGCGCGTCAACCGCCGCTCGCTGCCCAGCGTCAGCCGCTTCCGCAACGAGTTCAACCGGTTCCGCGGCCGCTACCCGTTCGTGCGCGACTTCGCGACGTGGAACGAGGCCAACCACTGCGGCGAGCCGACGTGCAAGAAGCCGCAGCTCGTCGCGCGCTACTGGCGCGCCATCACCGCGGCGTGCCGCCGCTGCCGGATCGCCGCCGCCGAGCTGCTCGACTTCCCCAACCAGGAGAGCTGGGCCAAGCGCTTCCGCAAGGCGGCCAAGCGCGAGCCGAAGTACTGGGCGCTCCACAACTACGTCGAGGCCAACCGCTTCAAGACCTACCGCCTGCGCCGCCTGCTGAAGGTGACGAAGGGCCAGATGTGGCTGACCGAGGTCGGCGGGCTCGTCGCGCGCCGCAACAAGAAGCGCTCGACCGCCCGCGGCATCCCCGAGTCGGTCGTGCACGCGGAGCGCGTCACCCGCTGGATCTTCGAGGAGCTCGTCACCGTCCACCCGCGGATCAAGCGCGTCTACCTCTACCACTGGAACTCGCTGACGCCGTTCGACACGTGGGACTCGGCGCTCATCGGGCCCGACGGCAACCGCCGGCCGTCGTACTGGGTGCTGCTCAGAGCGGTCCGCGACCGGGCCGGGTAGCGTCGCGACCGCGATGCGCGTCGCGGTCATCTCCGACACCCACCTGCCGCGCGGCCAGCGGCGGCTGCCCGACCTCTGCGTCGAGGAGCTGCGCCGCGCGGACCTGATCCTCCACGCGGGGGACGTCGCGACCGCCGAGGTCCTTGCCGAGATCGAGGCGATCGGGCCGCCGGTCAGAGCGGTCCGCGGCAACGTCGACCGCGACGACCTCGCGCATCTGCCAGAGGCGCTCAGCGTCGACATCGACGGCGTCACGGTCGCGATGCTCCACGACGCGGGCCCGGCGAAGGGGCGCCTCGACCGCCTGCGCGCCCGGTTCCCCGACGCCGACGCGGTCGTCTTCGGCCACTCGCACATCCCGCTGCACGAAGAGCGCGACGGGTTCCACATCTTCAACCCCGGCAGCCCGACCGACCGGCGCCGTCAGCCTCGCCACACGATGGGCGTCGCGGAGGTCAGTCGAGGAACGGTGGCCTTTCGCCATCTCGTGGTCGACCCACGGCCATGAGCACGCAGAACGCACCGGCGACGCCGAGCCCCATCGCGACGTAGGCGACCCAGGAGCCGTCGACGAGCAACAGCAGGAGGATCGCCACGCCGAGGAGGATCGCTCCCTGGCGCAACCGCAGTGACGATGGACGCATGGCCCCATCTTGGCGGGACGGTCGAATACGCTCGCGCCATGGCGGCCACGCCCACCGACGCGTACGCGCTCCTCGACGCGCTCTTCGCGAACGCCCCGGTCGGGTTGGCCTTCTGGGACACCGAGCTGCGCTACCGCCGGGTCAACGTCCACCTCGCCGAGATCAACGGGATCGCGCCGGCCGACCACATCGGCCACACGCCGGTCGAGCTCCTCGGCGAGCTCGGCCGCGACGTCGAGCCGGTGCTCGCCAGCGTGCTCGAGACCGGCAAGCCGGTCGTCGACGTGGCCTTCGAGGGGGAGACCCCGGCGGCTCCCGGCCAGGTGCGGCACTGGTCGGGCAGCTTCTACGTCGTGCCGACCGAGGACGGCACGCCGCTCGGCGTCGCCGCCGTCGTCATCGAGGTCACCGGCGAGCGCGAGGCGCGCCGCGCGCAGCAGGTCGCCAGCGCGCTGCTCGACGCGGTCTTCGGGGCGGCGCCGGTCGGCATCGCGCTGTGGGACCTCGACCTCCGGCTTCGCCGCGTCAACCCGGCGCTGGCGGAGATGAACGGCCTGCCCGCCGCGGAGCACCTCGGGCACACGCCGGCGGAGCTGTTCGGTGAGATCGGCGAGACCACGATGGACCTGCTGCGCGAGGTGATCGAGCGCGGCGAACCCGTGGTGCGCGAGGTCTCCGGCGAGCTCGGCGGACGGACCATCCACCGCGAGGGGACCGTGTTCCCGGTCTACGGGCCGCAGAACGAGATCACCGCGGTCGCCGGGGTCGTGCGCGAGGTGACCGAGTTCCACGAGGCCGAGGCCGAGCGCATGCGCCTGCTCAAGGAGGCGCTCACCGCGCGGGCACAGGCCGAGGCCGCGCAGGTCCGCGCCGAGGCGGCCCGCACCGAGGCCGAGGGCGCCCGCCGGCGGACCGAGTTCCTCGCCCGCGCCGGAGAGCGCCTGGCGATGGTCACGCGCGACTTCGAGACGACGCTGCAGGAGGTCGCGAACGTCGCCGTCCCCGTGATCGCGGACTGGTGCACGTTCACGCTCGTCGAGGCGCGCGGGGCCCTGCGGACGGTCGCCGTCGCCACGGCGGACGACGCCGACATGGAGCTCGTCGAGCGCTTCGGCGAGCGCTACCCGCCGCAGCCGGACGCCACCGCGGGCGCGGGCCACGTCGTGCGCACTGGCGAGCGGGAGCTCTTCAACGACATCCCGCCCGAGCTGATCGACTCGATCGCCCAGGACCAGGAGCACGCCTCGCTGCTGCGCAGCCTCGGCCTGCGCTCGGGGATGACGATCCCGCTGAAGGCCGGCGATCGCATCATCGGTGCGCTGTCGCTCGTCCTCAGCCGGTCCGGCCGCTCGTTCAGCGGGGACGACGTCGCGCTGGCCGAGTCGCTGGCGAGCCGGGCCGCGCTCGCGGTCGAGAACGCCCGTCTGTACGCCGAGCGGTCGCACATCGCCCAGACGCTGCAGCGCAGCCTGCTCCCGCCGGCGCTCCCCGAGATCGCCGGGCTCGAGCTCGCGGCGCGCTATCGCGCCGCCGGCTCGCAGAATCAGGTGGGCGGTGACTTCTACGACGCCTTCCGCGCGGCCGACGGGGTGTGGACGCTGCTCATCGGCGACGTGTCGGGCAAGGGCCCGGAGGCCGCGGCGCTCACGTCGCTGACCCGGCACACGCTGCGCGCGGCGACGCTGCGCGACATGAACCCGCGCGAGAACCTCAAGCTGCTCAACGAGGCGCTGTTCTCGCAGCCCGACGCCGACGGGCGCTTCTGCACGGTCCTCTACGCCCAGGTCCGTCCGCGCGCTGAGGGCGGGGCCGACATCACGCTCGCGACCGGCGGCCACCTGCCGCCGATCCTCCTGCGAGCCGGCGGGCGCGTCGAGCGCGTCCAGCTGCGCGGCTCGCTCGTCGGCGGCCTGCGCACGCCGGAGTTCGGCGAGCGCGAGATCACGCTCGAGCCGGGCGACCTGCTCCTGCTGTTCACCGACGGGGTCACCGAGATCCGAGGCGACGACCCCGACCTGGGCGAGCGCGCGCTCGCGGAGGTCCTGGCGCAGATGCGCGGGGCGAGCGCCGACGAGATCGTCGCGGCGGTCCAGCACAAGGCCGTCGATCTCCAGGCGGGCGAGCCGCGCGACGACATCGCGCTGCTGGCCGTCAAGGCGCAGGCGTAGACTCGCCTGCGTGCTGGACGCGCGCAAACGCCGCATCGCCGAGAACGAGGCTCGGTTCCGCGAGATCAACGACCGGCTCGACCACGATGTCCGGACGGTCGCGACCGAGCCGGGCGAGATGGTCGACTTCGTCTGCGAGTGCGGCAAGCTCGACTGCGCGCTGACCGTGTCGCTGACCCTCGACGAGTACCGCCACGTCCGCGACGACGACCGGCTGTTCGCGGTGCTCCCCGGGCACGAGATCGGCGACGCGGAGGACGTCATCTCGCGTGGCGAGCGCTTCTTCGTCGTGCGCAAGCACGCCGAAGCAGCGCCGATCGTGTCGGCCCAGGGGCCGACAGATCGGTCGGGAGATTCGCCAGGGGCGAATCTCCCAGGCCGTGCGCCTTCCGACTAAGTCGGCTGTTCTATGGACAAGAGCTGCGGCGCGGTCGCGTGGTCGACCTGCAGCGTGGTGTGGCGGATCCCGAACCGGTCGCCGAGCACGGCCTGGAGCTCGCGGCGCCGTGCGTGGCAGTCGTCGTCGGGCGCGACGACGACGTGCGCGGCGACGGCGTTGAAACCCGACGTCACCTCCCAGACGTGGAGGTCGTGGACCTCGACGACGCCCGGGTGCGCCGCCATCGTCCGGCCGAGGACGTCGGGATCGACGCCGACCGGCGCGGCCTCGAGCAGCACGCGTGACGCGTCGCGCAAGAGGCGCCAGCCCGACGAGACCATGAGCCCCGCGACGATGAGCGCGGCGACGCCGTCGAGCTCGTCGACGCCGGTGAGCACGATGAGCAGCCCCGACACCGCCGCGGCGATCGACGCGTAGAGGTCGGTCATGACGTGGGCCATCGCGCCCTCGACGTTCAGCGACTGCCGCTCGGCCCGCGACAGCGCCGCGGCCGCCGCGACGTTCGCGCCCGCCCCGATGATGCCGACGACGATCACGATGCCGCCCTCGACGCCGACCGGGTCGACCAGTCGCTGGCCCGCCTCCCATGCGATGACGCCCGCGAGCACGAGCAGCACCGCGCCGTTGATCTGCGCCGAGAGGATCTCCGCGCGGCCGAGCCCGAACGTGAAGCTGCCGCTCGGCGGCCGCGCCGCGAGCCGCGCTGCCACGAGGGCGAGCCCGATCGCTCCGGCATCCGTGAGCATGTGCGCGGAGTCCGACAGCAGCGCGAGCGACGAGGCCAGGATGCCGGCCACGATCTCGACGACCATGAAGCCGACGATCACCGCGAGGGCGATCGTCAGCCAGCGCCGATCCGCGTCGGCGGAGACCGCGTGGGAGTGCCCGTGGTGATGGTGGTCGTGCCCGTGCGCCACGCCCGGAGTGTCGCGCGTGATGCGGTCGGGGCGCCGACTTGAGTGCTTAAACGCCAAAGTGGACGATCGTCCTACAGACCGGCGGGCCGCCGGTCGATACGACTTGCGTTGCGCTAGCGGAGCAGGTCAGGGCTCGGGCGCGGTTTCATCAGCCGCCAGCATCCGAAAGGCCGTCTCCTCAGTGCCCTCCCGTCGCCGCCGTGCCCTCCTACCCGTGCTCGTGGCGCTCTGCGCCATCCTCGCGGCGCTTGCGCTGAGCGACTCGCCCGCTGCCGCCGCCGAGGGGATCACGCTCACCGCGGCGACGCCGAGCAGCGATGGTGAGACGTTCCGCGTCCAAGGCACGGTCAGCCGGGAGTACCAGAGCACCAAGGTCAACAGCAGGACCTCCTGGTGCTACGTGGACTCGACGGGGTACTACACGGCGCCGCGCTGCTACACGACGTGGGACGCCTGCTCGGCTGCGAGGTGGTGGCAGGATGAGCCCTGCTTCTCGAAGTTCTTCGCCGGCAGGTATACGACCAAGGGCTCCTACTACACGGACCCGAAGCTGCGCGTCACGAGTGCGTTCCCCGACAGCGGCGACCCATCCCTGTCCAAGGCGATCCCCTGGTCGGGATGGGGACCCCTCGATCCGTCGTACAACTACGACTACTCGTACGGGACCACCTGGGGGATCGGCTCGTACGGCGGCGCCCCGTACGACCTGCCCGTGCCGCTGTCGCCGGGCCGATGGTCGGTGGACGTCGAGCAGGTCTGCACCGACGCGACGTCGGCGCTCGACTCGAGCAACTGGTTCGGGGAGCTCATCAGCACGGCGGACTGCTCCAACGTCGCGACGAAGAGCTTCGACATCGCGGCGGCGGCGGGCATCAGCGCGCTGCAGGTCAGCGATGTCGCGAGCACCGAAGTCAGGATCGGCACCGCCATCCAGACCCGCGGTTTCGACACGACCTACCACGTCGAGTACGGGCTGACCGATGAGTACGGGCAGTCGACCGCGCCGGTCTCGATCACGGCCACGGGCAACACGAACAAGCACTCCGTCAGCGAGCTCTTGAGTGAGCTCGACCCTGGCGCCGTCTACCACTGGCGCGTCGTCGCCACGAACGAAGGCGGCACGAAGCACGGGGCCGACCAGACGCTCTCGATCGACTTCGACAGCGACAGCATCTTCGACAACGTCGACCCCGACGACGACAACGACACGACCGCGGACGGCGACGACGCTCTCCCGTTCGACGCCGCGGAGGACACCGACACGGACTCCGACGGCATCGGGGACAACGCGGACCTGAACGACGACGGCGACGCCGCGGTCGATGCCGACGACGCCTTCCCGCTCGACAAGGACGAGACCCTCGACACCGACGGGGACAAGACCGGGAACAACGCTGATACGGACGACGACGGCGACACGCGTCTGGACGCCGATGACGTCTTCCCGCTCGATAAGACGGAGTGGGTCGACAGCGACGGCGACAAGATCGGCGACAACGCGGACGACAACGCCGACAACGACAAGGTCGACGACGCGCGTGACGCCTTCCCGCTCGACCCGGCCGAGTGGCTCGACTCCGACCTCGACACGATCGGCAACAACGCCGACACCGACGACGACGACGACGGGCTGCCGGATACCGGCGACAACTGCGAGGTCGTCCCGAACGTCGACCAGATCGATACCGACGGCGACGTAGAAGGCGACGCCTGCGACCGCGACGACGACAACGACGACATCCCGGACAGCCTCGATCCGTCGCCGCTGATCAAGGGTGGGGCAAGCGACGCGGACGGGGACGGCAAGGACAACGACGTCGATCCGGACGACGACAACGACCTCGTCCTCGACGGCGCCGACACGTTCCCGCTGGATCGCAACGAGTCGAAGGACTCCGACGGCGACCGCCTGGGCGACAACGCCGATCCCGACGACGACAACGACGGCGTCGTCGACTCTCTCGACCAGTTCCCGTCCGACAAGGACCGGTCGCTCGACACCGACAACGACGGCATCGACAACCGCGTCGACGGCGACGACGACGGCAACGGCCGCGCCGCCGCGACCGACGCGTTCCCGCTCGACGACGACGAGTGGCTCGACTCCGATCTCGACCGGCTGGGCAACAACGCCGACGGCGATGACGACAACGACAACGTCCTCGACGGGGACGACGCCTTCCCGCTCGACCGCAGCGAGTCGGTCGACACCGACGGTGACAAGACCGGCGACGAGGCCGACCGCGACGACGACGGCGACGGCACCGAGGACGGCGACGACGCGTTCCCGCTCGACAAGAAGGAGTCGAAGGACACCGACGGCGACAAGATCGGCGACAACGCCGACCTCGACGACGACGGCGACACCGTGCCCGATCTCGCCGACGCCCTGCCGCTGAACCCCGACGAGTCGGTCGACACCGACGGCGACGCCATCGGCAACACCGCCGATCGCGACGACGACAACGACGACGTCGCCGACACGCTCGACCCGTTCCCGCTCGACAAGGCCGAGTGGCTCGACACCGACAAGGACAGGATCGGCAACAACGCCGACACCGACGACGACGGCGACGACCGCCTCGACGCCGCCGACGCGTTCCCGCTCGACAGGACCGAGTGGACCGATACCGACGGCGACACGCTCGGCAACAACGTCGATCGCGACGACGACAACGACGACGTGGCGGACAGCCTCGACCAGTTCCCGCTGGACAAGGACAAGGCGCTCGACACCGACAACGACGGCACCGACAACCGGCTCGACGAGGACGACGACGCCGACGGCGCCGCCGACGGCATCGACGCCTTCCCGCTCGACGCCGGCGAGAAGCTCGACACCGACGCGGACAAGATCGGCAACACCGCCGACCTCGACGACGACGGCGACGGCGTGAGCGACGACAAGGACACGTTCCCGCTCGACGACGACGAGTCGGTCGACACCGACGGCGACACGATCGGCGACGAGGCCGACCGCGACGACGACGGTGACGGCGTCAAGGACGCCGACGATGCGTACCCGCTCGACAAGTCGG
>CADCVT010000322.1 GCA_902806215.1 uncultured Solirubrobacteraceae bacterium
GAGCGCGAGGCCATCAAGCTCGCGTCGCTCTCGGCTGCGCTCGCGGGGGCGTTGCGAGCCCGCGGCGTCAAGGACCCGGCCGCGGGCCTCACCGCGGAGGTCGCGATCGCCGTCTTCAGGGTCGCGGTCGAACGTTGGGCGCAGCCGGGAGAGCGCCGAACGCTCCCGCAGGTCCTCCGGGGGTCGCTCGACGAGCTGAAGGCCGTCACTGCGGGCCGCTGATGCCGCGCCCGGTCACCTGAGAGTCGCATGTACGGCCTACGCTGCGAGACCATGACCCGTCGTCTCTGCGCGCTCCTGGTCCTGCCGATGATCGCGCTCGCCGGCTGTGGCGCAGACGCTCCGGCTCCGGACGCCGGCCGGGTCGTCAGCGATCCGGGCGTCTCGCACATCCACGGCGTCGGGATCAACCCGGCCGACGACTCGGTCGTCGTGGCGACGCACACCGGCCTGTTCCGCGCCGGGCCGGGCGAGGCGCGCGCGACGCGCGTCGGCGACCGCCGTCAGGACACGATGGGCTTCACCGTCGTCGGACCCGACCGCTTCCTGGGCTCCGGGCACCCCGACGCGCGCGACGACCTGCCGCCGCTCCTCGGCCTGATCCGCTCCGACGACGCCGGGCGCAACTGGCAGCCCGTCTCGCTGCTGGGCGAGGCCGACTTTCACGTGCTGCGCGCCTCCGGGCGCCGCGTCTACGGCGTGAACTCGGCCGACGGAGCGCTGATGGCGTCGCCGGACGGCGGCCGGTCGTGGGAGGAGCGCACGCCGCCGGGTCCGCTGCTGGACCTCGCAATCGACCCGCGCGACACCGACCGCGTCGTCGTCTCGGGCGAGCGCGGCCTGGCGGTGTTACGCGACGGCGGGAAGCGGTGGCGAGCCCTGGACGCCCAGCGCGTCGGGTTGCTGGCGTGGACGGACGCGCTCGTGATGGTCGACGCCGCCGGCGGCGTGCACGCCAGCACCGACGCCGGCAGGAGCTTCGAGAAGGTCGGCAGCCTCGGCGGGCAGCCGGCCGCGCTCGCGGCGCATGAGGACCAGCTGCTCGCGGCGCTGCACGACAACACCGTGCACGTGTCCGCCGACGGCTGGCGCACCTGGACGCTCCGCGTGCGCGGGAACTGAGCCATCAGGCGACCAGCGCCGCGATGATCGGCCCGGCCTCGGGCGGGCCGGTCACGTCAAGCACGAGCGCGTCGTGCTCGGCGCGTAGGTCCATGCGCAGGAACGATGCCTCGGCTGCGACGGCTCAGTGTCCGTCGCAGCAGTCGCCTGCGGACGCCGTGGAGGTCGCGCAGCAGGCGTCCGCCGGCGCGGCCGGGTCGGCGAACCCGACGGGCGCGCAGCAGTCGTCGCTCTCGCCGCGCCAGAGCGCCGCGCACTCCCGGATGGCGATGCCGGAGATCACGAACGCCGCGATCGGGTCGAGGATGGCCAGACCCGCGCCGGCGCCGATCAAGGCGACGAGCGCCGCGGCCGCCTGCGCGGCGCAGAGGATGTTCTGCACGCCCTCGCCGGCGGTGGCGTCCGAGCCGAGCTGCCGCGAGAGGCGCAGCTTCGCCCAGCCGAGCAGCGGCATGAGCACGATCGCCGAGATCGTCACCGCGGCGCCGAGGCCGCTGAACTCGGTGTCCGAGCCGTTCAGCAGGCGGTCGAACGACTCGTAGAGGAAGTACGGGACCAGCAGAAGGAACGAGCCGGCGACCCACTTCTGCGCGGTGCGCTCGCTCGTCGCGGAGTGCACGCGCGACCCGGTGAAGCGCCAGATGATCGTCATCGAGGCGAGGCCCTCGACGAACGACGACGCCGCCCAGATGACCAGGCTGAGCGAGTTGGCCTCGAACCCGGCGACGAGGCCGACGACGCCCTCGATGGTCATCCAGACCAGCGACGCCCACGAGAGCTGCCGGGCGCGTTTCGCGGCGCGCAGCCAGCGCTCGTCGCGCGCGGGCGCTGCCCCCGCCGCGGGGACTGCGGCCATCGGAAGCTCCGTCGCGCTCACGAGCGAAAGGTAACTGCAAGCACGACGCTCGTTCTGCACCGTCCGGGCGCCCGGGGGGCGGCTTGACTCTCGGGACCAGAACTTGACAAGATCTCTTATCAAGTTCTCTATTCCACGGAAGGAACCAGGAATGCCCCTCCCGCATCCCGCGCGCGTCGCCGCTGTGCTGCTGGCGAGCTGCTCCGCGCTCGCTGTCGCCGCCCCCGCGGCCTCGGCTGAGTACCTGCCGACCCGGGCGTCGCTCGACCGGCATGTCGTGCCCGCCTGGTACTCCGACGCCAAGCTCGGGATCTTCGTCCAGTGGAACGGCTCGTCGGTGCCGGCGTACGCGCCGACCAGGCGCGGCCAGCGGGTCGGCGGGTTCCCCTACACCGGCGTGTCGAACTACGCGGAGTGGTACTGGCGCAACGCGGCCTTCAGCGGCTCGCCGCAGCAGAAGCACCACGCGAGGAAGTACGGCGCGAGGGTCACCTACGACGACCTCGTCAAGCGCTGGAAGGGCGAGAGGTTCGAGCCTCGCCGCTGGCTGCAGCTGTTCAAGGACGCCGGAGCCAAGTACTTCGTGCTCGTCGCGAAGCACCATGACGGCGTGGCGCTGTGGCCCAGCAAGGTCAGTGACCGGACCACGGTCAAGATGGGCCCGCGGCGGGACGTTGCCGGTGAGCTGATGAAGGAGGCGCGTCGGTTCCCCTCGCTGCGTCCCGGGCTCTACTACTCGATCACGGAGTGGTTCAATCCGGCGCCGAACCCCAGCCTCACCCCGGACGCAGAGGACAGCGCGAGCAACTCCCTGCTGTGGAAGGCGACGGCGCCGAACCTCGTGACCGGCAAGCCGGTGCCGTACACCGGCTACAAGCCCGTCTCCGACTACGCCAAGGGGCTGGTCGTCCCGCAGATCCGCGAGCTGATCCGGCGGTACAAGCCGCAGGTGCTCTGGTGCGACATCGGCGGTGACGCGGACTACTACCAGTCCAATCGGTGGATCTCCGAGCTCTACAACACCGTCGGCGATCGGGCCGTCGTCAACGACCGCTGCGGGCGGACCGCGCACAGCGACTACACGACACCGGAGTACTCGATCTACGAGGAGGTCCATCGCGAGCCGTGGGAGGCAACGCGCGGGCTCGGTTTCTCGTTCGGCTTCAACGCGGAGGAGGAACGCAACGACAACTACGTCAGCTCTGACTACCTCATCGCGGTGTTCACCGACATCGTCGCCAAGGGCGGGAACCTCCTCCTGAACGTCGGGCCGCGCGCTGACGGCACGATCTCCCCGAAGCAGGCCTCGCGTCTGCGCGATCTGGGCCGCTGGATACGGGTCAACGGACAGGCGATCCGCGGTTCGCGCCCCTGGACGCAGGCGCGCGACGACGGCCAGGCTCTCGACGCCAGCCCGGAGCGCCCGGGGCCGGATCAGTCGACGCTCGCCCCCGGGGACCGCGTCGTCGGGTTCCCGTTCGACAAGCCGACCGGCACCCGGTTCACCGTCAAGCCGCGAGCGTTCTACATCCTGCGCATGGGGTGGCCCGGCAGCAAGCTGCGCGTGCGCGCCGCAGTCCCAGTGCGCGAGGGGGACCGCCTGACCCTTCTGGGCAACGGGAACGCGCCGCTGCGGTGGACCCGCGAGGGGGGCGGGCTCGTCGTGAGCATGCCGGC
>CADCVT010000323.1 GCA_902806215.1 uncultured Solirubrobacteraceae bacterium
AAGCTGCCGGTCGCTCAGGCCGAGCGCGTCGGCCAGCCGGTCGACCCCCACACGCGGATCGCGCAGCACGCGGCGATCGTCGCCGCGTCCCGCCTGTCGGCCGGCGCGCGGAGGTCGCGCAGCGCGCTCAGCGGGAGCCCCAGCGCCGCACCGCCCGCACCCGGGCGAAACCGCGCGCCGACGATGACCGATCCGGGCGACCCCTCCACCACCACGGGGCCGTGTCCGGCCCGGCAACCAACGCCCCGCGAACGTCCGTCAGTGGGGCCATAGTCCCCTTTCACGGACGTTCGCGGCCGATTCGTTGAAGACGCCGGGCGTGCGGTGCGGTGGAATACGCGGTGATGCCCTCTCCCGACCTCGATGCCGCGGCCCAGTTCGTCGCGGCGAACGCCCGTGTCCTCGAGCGCCGCCTTTTCGACCGCCGGTTCGGCGACGGCCCGGCCGCGCCGTTGCGCGACGCGGTCGCGGCCTATCGCAACCCGGACGGCGGCTTCGCCCACGGGATCGAGCCCGACGCGCGGACGCCCCACAGCCAGCCGCTCGGGATCGAGTCCGCGCTGCGGATCCTCCACGAGGGCGACGCGTGGGACGACGACATGGTCTCCGGCGCGCTCGGGTGGCTGGCCGAGCACGAGGCGGACCCGGCCGGCGTGACGTTCGTCCTGCCGAGCGTCGAGGGCTGGCCGCACGCGCCGTGGTGGGTGCCGGACGAGGGGCTGCCGCCGTCGCTCATCACGACCGGGCTCATCGCGGCGACGCTCCACGCCCGCGGGGTGGACCACCCGTGGCTCGACCGAGCGACCGACTGGCTGTTCCAGCGCGCCGAGCAGCTCGACGGCGGTCACCCGTACGAGGTCCGCGGGACGCTCACGTTCCTCCAGCAGGCCCCCGACCGCGTCCGCGCCGAGCAGATCGTCGCCGAGCGGATCGCATCGCTGCTCGCCACCGAGGAGTACGTCGCGCTCGACCCCGACGCGCCGGGCGAGGTCCACGGCCCGCTCGAGTACGCGCCCCGTCCGGACTCGCTCGCCCGCCCGCTCTTCGACGACGCGGTCATCGAACGCCACCTCGACCACCTCGTCGCCGCTCAGCGCGACGACGGGAGCTGGACCTTCAACTGGCTCGCGTGGTCCCCGGCCGCCGAACGAGAGTGGAACGGCGTGATGACCGTCGAGCGCCTGTCACAGCTCAAGACAAACGGCCGCTTGTGAGGGGAGGGCCCATCAGGGGGGTCTGACCCCTTCTGTTTCACCGGGGGACGGACAGTGACAACTCTGCGGAGAAGTGCTCCGCGAGTCGCTCGGCTTCGTCGACGATCTGCGACGTCGCCCACTTCGGGAGCTTCGCGAACGGCTCGACCTCGACCTCGAGCCGTGCTCCCTTGCGCTCGTGGCTCCAGACCCCGGCGATCGAGCCGCCGACGATCACGGTTGGGGAGATCCACCCCGCCTGGCGGAAGACGCGGTCCTTCGCCGCCGCGGGGAGGAGCGCCTCGATGTCGCGCGTCGAGTTGACGACGTACTGGTCGAACATCGGCACGAGCCGAGCCGCGCGCGGCGGCGCCGCCTCGAGCATCGCCGGCAGGTCCTCGGTCAGGACCCAGCACTTCGCTCCTTCGACGTCGACGACCGTGGCCTCGTCCCCGAGCGCCTCGAGCCGCTTCTGCGCCCTCGCCGGCGACAACGCGTTCGAGCCCCACCAGCGCGAGAGGTCCTCGCGCCGCGCGGGACCGTAGGCGGCCAAGTACTTCCGAGTGATCGCCGCGACCGCCTCGTCGACCGGCGGCCGCGAGACGGAGGGCGGCGCGGTGAAGACGACGTTCTGCCCGCGCGGCTCCCCGAACGCCAGCAGGCCTCGGAACGCCGCGGGCTTCAGGCACGAGCCGAACCCGTCGGCGAGCTTCGCCGCGTGCTCGGGGATCGCGGCGATGAGCTCCTCGCGCGTCTTCGGCCCATCGGCGACGGCCGCACCGACCGACGCGATCAGCGCCTCGACCTCGTCTGCCGACGAGAACCCGAACGCCCGCACCCAGGCTCCCTTCAGGAAGTGCTCGTAGGTCGAGAACGCGCTGTGCCAGGTCCCGAGCTCGTCGGCCGGGAGGAGGTGGAGGGTGCCCCGGACCGCCCAGGTCTTGATCAAGCCGTCCGTGGACGGCGCAGCTCCTCGGAACAACGACGTCAGCGAGGGAGTGGTCGCCACCTGCGCGTGGAGCCCGCACAGCGCTCGCGCCACGTCGACGGGAGCGTCGAACGGGCGATCGACGAGGCCGTGGCGCTGCATGCGCCACGCGATCGCGGAACGCCACGTCAGCGCCGACCCGGTCACTTCGCCGGCGTTCGCGCCCTCGCCCCGCCGGGCAGCCGGTCGGCCACCCGCCCGAGCCGCTCGACCACGCCCTCCAGCGGCTCGGCCATCTCGATCGCCCGCTGCATCACCGGAAGCGCCTCGGCCAGCGCGGCGCCCTGCGCGCTGACGTCGCGCGCCGCCGCGACGACCTCCACGCCCTGCTCGAGGATCTGCGCGGCGCGCGCGTCCACGTCGTCCACGCGCGAGCCCAACGCGACGATCCGCTCGCCGAGCTCGAGGATCGCCTCGGCCCGCTGTTGGTTCGCGTCGAAGCGCTCGCCCATCGCGACGACCTGACCGCCCATCGCGACGATCTGCTCGCCGAGCTCGAGGATCGCCGTGCTGCGCTCGTCGATCCGGTCGCCCATCGCGAGGATCGCGTCGGCCCGCGCGTTCAGCGACTCCTCGACCCGCTCGAGCAGCCCGGCGGCCAGCGCCAGCGTGTGGAGGTCGTCCAGGGCGCGGAACAGGAGCCGGGGCGGGAGGAGCAACGGGTTCACGGGCGACGCGATTGTAGGCTCCTCTGCGTGTCCGACGCCGTCTCCGAGAGCCTCCCGATCCGCATCGCCGCGATCCGCGACGAGCTGACGCTGCTGCGCGAGTTCGTCGACCCCAAGGCGCTCGAGCAGCACGTCGCACGCTTCGAGCAGCAGATGCAGGCACCCGGCTTCTGGGACGACCAGGAGACCGCGACGCGCACCAACACCGACTACGCCCGCGCGAAGAAGCGCCTGGAGACCTTCCAGGGGATCGAGGCCGAAGTCGAGGAGTTCGAGGGCCTCGCCGAGCTCGTCGCCGAGGACCCCGAGCTCGCCGCCGAGTTCACCGACCGCATCGCGATGGTCGAGGGCCAGCTCGCCGAGCTCGAGGAGCAGCGCCTCTTCGCCGGCCAGTACGACGCCGGCGACGCGCTCGTGACCGTCAACGCGGGCGCCGGCGGCACCGACGCCCAGGACTGGGCGGAGATGGTCCTGCGCATGGAGATGCGCTGGGCCGAGAAGCGCGGCTTCGGCGTCGACCTGCTCGAGGCGAGCCCGGGGGAGGAGGCCGGCATCAAGTCGGCGACCTTCCAGGTCAAGGGCGAGAACGCCTACGGCCTCTACAGCGCCGAGAAGGGGGTGCACCGCCTCGTCCGCCTCAGCCCGTTCGACGCCCAGCACCGCCGCCAGACCAGCTTCGCCGCCGTCGAGGTCGCGCCGGTGATCGAGGGCGCCGCCGAGGTCGAGATCGACGAGGACGACCTGCAGATCGACACCTACCGCGCGTCGGGCGCCGGCGGCCAGCACGTCAACAAGACCGACTCGGCCGTCCGGATCACGCACATCCCGAGCGGCATCGTCGTGCAGTGCCAGAACGAGCGCTCGCAGTCGTCGAACAAGGCGACCGCAATGGGGATGCTCCGCGCGAAGCTCGTCGAGCTCGAGGAGCGCAAGCGGGCCGAGGAGCTCGCCAAGGAGAAGGGCGAGGCGATGGACGTCGGCTGGGGATCGCAGATCCGCTCCTACGTCCTGCACCCGTACTCGATGGTCAAGGACCACCGGACGGACCACGAGGTCGGCGACACGAGCCGCGTCCTCGACGGGGATCTCGACGCGTTCGTCCGCGCCGAGCTGCACCGTCGGGCGGCCGCCTAGCGAAGGCGACCGCCCGTCCGATGCGAGGCCGCTAGGCCTTGCTGCCAGCCTCCACGAAGCTCACGCAGTCGCCCTGGTTCTTGAACGACCGGGTCCACATCGTGAAGCGACCCTTCTTGCAGTCGGCAGCAGACGAGGGGAGCTCCTCCTCGTCGCACGCCGTGCCGATGCCGTCACCGTCGGCGTCGGCCTGGTCGCCGTTCGAGATGTCGGCGCAGTTGTCGGTGCCGTTGGCGACGCCGTCGCCGTCACGGTCGGGGTCGCAGGCGTCGCCGATGTCGTCGCCGTCGGCGTCGGCCTGGTCGTCGTTGAAGACGTCGACGCAGTTGTCGACGCCATCGCGATCGCCGTCGCCGTCGGCGTCGTCGTTCGCCTCGAAGTCGTACGTGGTGCCGCCCATCGTCAGCGCGTCGACGGCGGTCGTCAGACCGGCGTTGCTGCTGCCCTGGTTGACGCCCGCGAGCTTGATCGTCGCGTTCGGGTTGTTGGTGACGATGTGGTCCATCGTCCGCTGACACGTGGTGGATGCGCCCTGGCACTGATTCACGAGCGGCTGGGTCGACCACCACTTGCCGGTCCCGCTCGCGTTCCAGGTCTTCCACGCGCCGTTGACGATGGCGCCCTGGTTGAGGTTGTAGACCGGCTCGAACACGAGCGTGGCGAAGGTGAGGGGGCCGTCCGGTCCGTCCGGGTCGATCTGCACGTTGAGCGCGACGTGCTGGTTCCCGGTGCCGGCCGTGCGGTACGCGGCGTACGAGATCGGGCCGGCATCGGCGAGCTTCGTGCCCGCGAGGTCGTTCGTGAACGCGAAGACCTTGTGCGCGGATGTCGCCGTCGTGAACCGGAGGCTGCCGGTGCCGAGCGGCGCGGTGCCGGGACCCTCGACGAACGCCGCCGCAGAAGCAGGCGTCCCGATGCGGGTGTAGATCGCCCAGTCATCGATCTGCGGGGCGTTCTCGACGAGGCGCGTCGTGTCGCTCTCGATGATGACGGTGTCGGCGGAAGCCGGCGATGCGCTCAGCAGCGCGAAGACCGCGACGAGCGCGGCCAGGAGAAGCCTCTTCAAGGTGATTCCCTTCAGGTAGGGCGCGGTGGGCTGTTCGGGACCGGCGGGCATCGGCCCGCCAGGCTACCCGGCGCCGCCCCCGGCTCCCGTGCCGGCGTCCCAGCTCGCGCCCCCGCGCCGCCCGGCCTCGCGCAGCAGCTCGGCCCGGACGAAGGCGTCGAGGTCGCCGTCGAGGACGCGCTGGGCGTCGCCCATCTCGTGGAGCGTGCGGTGGTCCTTGACCATCGTGTACGGGTGCAGGACGTAGGAGCGGATCTGCGAGCCGAAGTTCACGTCCTGGGCGTCGCCCTTC
>CADCVT010000324.1 GCA_902806215.1 uncultured Solirubrobacteraceae bacterium
CGTCGGGCGTGGGCTCGCGGCCGAGCGACTGGACGAGCTGGCGCTCGACGTGCACGACCTTGTTGAGCTTCTCCACCATGGGGACCGGGATGCGGATCGTCCGGCCCTTGTCGGCGATCGCGCGGGTGACGGCCTGGCGGATCCACCACGTCGCGTACGTCGAGAACTTGTAGCCGCGGCGGTAGTCGAACTTCTCGACCGCGCGGATGAGGCCGAGCGAGCCCTCCTGGATGAGATCGAGGAAGGTCAGGCCACGGCCGAGGTAGCCCTTGGCGATCGACACGACGAGGCGCAGGTTGGCCTCGACCATGTGCTGCTTGGCGGCCATGTCGCCGCGCTCGATGCGTTTGGCGAGGGAGACCTCCTCGTCGGCGGTCAGCAGCGGGACCTTGCCGATCGAGCGCAGGTACAGGCGCAGCGAGTCGAGGGAGGGCTCGATCGTCAGGTCGACGGCGGCCTTCTTGGTGCCCTCGTCGGGCGTTGGCTCGCGGCGGGCCTCGGCGGCCGCCTCCATCTTCGCGCCCTCCGACGTGGCGGCCTTGCCGTCGGCGGTGACGACGTCGATGCCCTGCTCGTCGAGGTAGCTGTGCAGCTCCTGGAGCTGCTCCTTCGTGACCTCGACCTCCTCGAGGGCCGCGGCGATCTGCCCGAACGTCAGGCTGCCCTTCTCCTGACCCTCGGCGATCAGCGGACGCAGTTCGTCGAGATCGACGATCGACGCCTCGTCTGCCAGTAGTGGCTTGCTCACGGTCTGTTCCCCCAAGTTCTCCGAGCGCCGGTGGTGCGACCGGCTCTGGAAATGTTGCGCCCCATGTTCATATCCACCATCGGACATTTGTCCGTCGAACCTTTAGCTTCTGGAGGAAATGTTTTCTCACACGACGGAAGCGCGCTGGCGCCGACCGAGGTCCAGGAAGAACGTCACGCCGCTGACGACGGTCACCGCGACGGCGGCGTAGACGAGGGCGTCGACCCACACCGGGGTCGGGTCGAACAGGATCACGAAGAAGATCGCGGCCACCTGGATGACGGTCTTGAGCTTGCCGAGCTGGGCGGCGGGGATCACGTCGGACGCCTGCGCGCGGGCGACCGTGACCGCGAGCTCGCGGGCGATGATCACCATCGCGACCCACGCGGCGAGCCGGTTCAGCGAGACGAGGCTGACGAGCGCGCCGATGACGAGCAGCTTGTCGGCGATCGGGTCCATGACCTTCCCGAACGGCGTGATGATGTTGCGCGAGCGCGCGAACCAGCCGTCGAGGTAGTCGGTCACCGAGGCGACCGCGAAGACGATCGCCGCGAGGATGTCGCCGTTGTCGGTCTCGTCGAGCAGCGCGACGACGAGCACCGGCACGAGCAGGATCCGCAGAACCGTCAGGACATTCGGGACGTTGACCGGGAAGATGGTCGTGCAGGCTACGCGTCGCGGGGCGGAGGCGGAGCGGGCGCGGCGAAGCGGGTCGCTCCCGCGCACGCCGCCATCACGATCGCGATGGCGGCGTACTCGCGCGCCTCGAGATCCTGGCCCAGGACGATCAGGCCCGCGAGCGCGGCCACGGCCGGCTCCAGGCTCATGAGGACGCCGAAGACGTTGCGCGGCATCCGGCGCAGCGCCTCGGTCTCGAGCGAGTACGGGACGACGCTCGACATGACGCCGACGGCCAAGCCGACGAGGAGCACCTCGAGCCCCAGCAGGTCGCTGCCGCCCGACGCGATCCCGGGCCCGAGCGGGACGAGCGCCGCGACGACCATCGCCAGCGCGAGGCCGTCGACGCCGCGGAACCTGGCGCCCGTGCGCGCCGAGAGCAGGATGTAGGCGAACCAGCAGGCGCCGGCGACGAGCGCGAACGCGACGCCGAGCGTGTCGAGGTCGCCGCCGGGCCCGGCGAGCAGGACGATCCCCGCGCCCGCGAGGAGCGCCCACACGAGGTCCAGCCGCCGCCGCGACGTGTAGACCGCGACGCCGAGCGGGCCGACGAACTCGATCGTCACCGCGATGCCCAGCGGGATCCGCGCTACCGCCTCGTAGAACGTCAGGTTCATCACGCCGAGGACGAGGCCGAAGAGCGCGGCGAGCCTGAGGTCTCCGCGCGCGTAGTCGCTCGGCCGCGGGCGCCAGACCGCCATGAGCACGATGGCGGCGAACGAGAGCCGCAGCATCGTCACGCCGGCCGCGCCGACGTCGTCGAAGACCGTCGCCCCGAACGCCGCGCCGAACTGCACCGACGCGATCGCGACGAGGACGAGCGCGAGCGGCGGGACCCTCAGGAACGCCTTCAAGGCTTGATCTTGCGCCCGGTGGCGAACAGCCAGGTCGACCAGGCCACGCACACGGCCGCGAGCGCCGCCGTCACGAGCAGCGCGAGGACGACCGAGACGTCGCTCGTCCCGAGGAAGCCGTACCGGACGGCCTGCACGAGGAAGAAGATCGGGTTGGCGTGCGAGATCTCCTCCCACGGCGACGGCAGCACGTCGACGCTGTAGAAGACGCCGCCAAGGAACGTGAGCGGGAGGATCGCGAGGTTGTTGACGAAGGCGGTGTGGTCCCACGCCTCGGCGTAGATGCCGACGACGACCCCGAGCGAGCTGAACAGCGCGAGCGCGAGCCCGATCGCGACCACGAGGACCAGCGGCTCGCGGACTGGGACGTCGACGACGAGCATCGACGCGAGCAGCAGCGCCCCGCCGATGAGCAGCGCGCGCACGACGCCGCCGAGGTTCAGCGCGAGGTTGACCTCCCACGCGCGCATGGGCGACGCGAGGATGTCGTTGAGGTAGCGGTCGAACTTCGCCTGGAAGACGGTCGCGGAGTTGTTCGCGTACGCGGCCTGGACCATGGCCATGGTGATCAGCCCGGGGACGATGAACACCTCGTAGTCGACGCCGCCGATCTCGCTGATCCGCCCGCCGAGCGACAGCCCGAACACGACGATGAAGAGGAACGACGAGACGACCGGCGCCGCGACGGTCTGCGTCCACAGCTTGAGGACGCGGTCGACCTCCCGGCCGGTCAGGGCGAGCAGGCCGCGGCTCATGCCGCGCCGGCCATCGCCTTGACGTAGACGTCGGCCAGCGACGCGACGCCGTAGGAGGACCGCAGCCCGTCCGCGGTGTCCCGGGCGATGATGCGCCCGCCGCGGATGAGCGCGATGTCCTCGCAGAGCTCCTCGGCTTCCTCGAGGTAGTGCGTGGTGAGGAGGATGGTCGTGCCGGTCTCGTGCAGGCGGCGGATGTAGCTCCACAGCTCGAGGCGCAGCTCGACGTCGACGCCGGCGGTGGGCTCGTCGAGGATCACGAGCCGCGGCTCGTGCATGAGCGCGCGGGCGAGCAGGAGCCTGCGGCGCATGCC
>CADCVT010000325.1 GCA_902806215.1 uncultured Solirubrobacteraceae bacterium
CTGCACGACCTCGGGGAGACCGGGGGCTCCGAGACCGTCACGCTGCTTCAGAGCGAGATCCCGGCGCACTCGCACCGCATGCAGGCTGTCACGCAGGACAACGCCGACGTCCAGCTCATCTCCAGCGCGGCGTCGTTCGCGCCGGCGACCGGCGGCACGCCGTACCAGACCGCCCCCAACGCGACGCTGGCGCCGCAGGCGCTGGCCCCGACGGGCGGCGACCAGCCGCACAACAACATGCAGCCGTACCTCACCTTCTACTTCAACATCGCTCTGCAGGGCGTGTTCCCGCCGCGCGGCTAGTGGCGGATCCGCGGTTGCGCCCGGTCATCGAGGATGACCGGGCGTTCCTCGTCGAGCTGTACGCGAGCGTGCGCGAGCAGGAGCTCGCGCACGTGCCGTGGGACGCGGCCACCCGTGCCGCGTTCATCGAGCACCAGTTCGCCGCGCAGGACGCCCACTACCGCGAGCACTACCCGGGTGCGACGCTCGACGTGATCGAGGTCGACGGTGAGCGCGTCGGCCGGCTCTACGTGCACCGTGGCACGAGCGACATCAGGATCATGGACATCGCGCTCGCGCCGGCCTTCCGCGCGCGCGGGATCGGCACCGGGTTGCTGCGATCGCTCATGGCCGAGGCGGAGGAGGGCGAGCTCAAGCTGTCGATCCACGTCGAGCAGAACAACCCGGCCCGGCGTCTGTACGAGCGGCTCGGCTTCGAGCCGGCCGGTGAGCACGGCGTCTACGTGCTCATGGAGCGCGCCTACGTGAAGACGGCCTCGTAGCGGAAACCGTCCTCGCCGCCGGCGATCGGCACGACGAACAGCGGGAACTCGCCCATCTGGTCATGCAGCATCGTCACCGTCTGCTGCTCGAGCCGCTCCTGGGATGCCTCGAGGAAGACCAGCGAGAACGGCTCGCGCTTGCCGTCGTCGGGGCCTTCGAACGTGTCGACCTGCGCGAGCGCGAACGCGTGCGTCGTGCCGTCCTCGGTGGCGACGGCGAACGTCTCCCCCACGCGCGGCCTGAAGTCCTCGTGCGTCAGCGTCTCGAGCATCGCGCGAGCCTAGTGCCTTAGCATCGATGCGATGCCTCCCGTCGCGCAGGACTCCGAGGTGCTGGTCGTCGTCGGCACGTCCGTGGTGGTCCCTCTCCTGGCCAGCGATCCCGACGGGCATGCGCTTTCGTGGTCGATCGTCGAGCAGCCGACCCTCGGCACGCTGTCCGGCGACGGAGGCAACCGGATCTACAAGTCCACGAGCGCTGAGGTCGGCCGTGACGAGCTCGTCTTCGAGGTCGACGACGGACAGGGCGGCACAGCGAAGGGGACGGTCGCGCTGTCGATCATCCCGGCCGTCGAGGCGCCCACCATCACGACGTCGCCGGGAGCGGCCACGTACTGGATGCACGACCCGCCGACGGTCATCGACGCCGGGGTGACGGTGACCTTCGCGCGCAGTCCCACGCTCGACGGCGCGAGCGTCGCGATCACGAGCGGGCGCTTCCAGCTCAACGACGGGCTGACCTTCCACCAGACCGGCGCCATCGCCGGGACCTACGACGAGAACACCGGCGTGCTGACGCTGAGCGGCACGGCCCCGGTCGCCGACTACGAGGCGGCGATGCGCACCGTCCGGTACTTCAACCACGCGACGCCTCCGACGACCGATCCGCGGACGATCACGTTCGGCTCCGGCGGCGGTGCGGGGAACCGCATGCTCACGGTCGTCGCGAGCGAGAACCCGAACACCCAGCCGACGGGCGCGACCGGCTAGGTCAGCGCGCGGGAACCGAGAGGCGCCGGACCGCGGCGGGCGCCCCGGGGTCGCTGACGCGCACGTCGATCGCGAAACGCCGCGGCCCGCGCGCGGCGGAGCGCGCGCGGCGCGACGGCCGGAAGCGCAGCGTCACGCGCGCGGTCCCGCTTCGCGCGCGCGAGGTCTGCTTCGCCCTCGCCAGGACCGCGCGGCGGGCGAGCAGCCGGCCGCTCGCCTGCGTCGTGCACGAGCGACAGCGGACGCTGAAGGTGACGACCTGCGCCCCGCCGGAGCGGCGGACGCGGACGCCCTCGATCACCGGCTCGAGCGCGGCCCCGGCCGACGGCTTCACCACGGGCGGCTTGACCACCGGCGGCTTCGGCAGCCCGGTGACGGGATCGACCTCGGGCAGGTCGACCGGCGGCTCCACGGCGTCCTCGGCGAGCGGGTCGTAGGCCGACGCGTCCAGACAGCCGCGCGCCGGTCGCTCGACCGTCGGCGCGTCGACGAGCAGCCACAGCCCCTGTGCCGGGTCCTGCGAGAGGATCGCTCCCGTGCCGTCGAGGCCGGTGGCGGACTTCGTCCAGTTCGACAGCACCCGGCAGCCGGCGACCGCGTCGCGCACGCGCGTGAAGGACTTCGAGCCCGGCACTCGCCGCGCCGTGACGAGTCGCTGCCCGTACGAACCGGGAGCCGTGTGCCCCAGGACCACGAGGTCACCCTCCGGGCCGCCGCCGCCGGCGATCGAACGTGGGTGGCCCGGCACCGGCTGCCCCGCGCCCGGGGCCGTGCCGAACGGACTGGTCACGATCGTCCCGGCGTCGTCGTAGTAGTCCGGCGACCAGGCCGTCAGGAGCTCGCCGGTGACCGACAGCTCCAGCGGGTGCTGCAGCGCGTCCGCGCCGCCGGGCGCGTCGATGCGAAAGGCAGGACCGAACGCTGCGCCGGGCGCTCGATGACGTACGAGCACGCCGGCGCCCGGGCCGTACGAGCCCTGCGTCCACAGCGCGGTGACGCGGCCGAGCGGGTCGGCCTCGACCTGCTTGCGCATCGGCACCGGGCCACCGGTCCTCGCAAGCGTGGTCACGGCGGCATCGCCGTCGGCGGCGTTCGCCTGCCACGTGACGGCGCGGACGTGCGCGTCGGACCGATCGTCCTCGAAGTCGTCGTAGATCAACACGGCCTCCTGCGTCGGAAGCAGCGCGACGTCGCCGACCCAGCCCGACCGCAGCTCGGCCGAGCCGATGAGGCGGCGCGGGGCGCCGAACGGCGCCCCGACCGGCGCGTACCAGGCCAGGACGTCCAGCGGCCGCGGGTCCTCCCAGTCGACGTGGTCGCCCGCGTGTGCGATGACGGCGTTGCCCAGCGCGTCGAGCGACACGAGCGCATCGGTGGTCGTCCGCCGGCTCGAGTCCTCGAGCGCCTGCGGCGCGGAGAAGGCGAGCGCGCCTGGGAGGCGCCGGGCGACCTTGATGGCGTACGGGTCGGCGGCCTCCTGCCACGCGGCGATCATGTCGCCCGCGGCGTTGGCCGCCAGCGTCACGCCGCCGTTGGTGTCGTCGTCGAGCAGCACGCGCGTCGCGCCCACTCCCCCGGGGCCGCGGACCGTCGCGTAGAGCGGCAGCTTGCCGCTGCCACGCTCGACCCAGACCGCGGCGACGGATCCCTCCGGTCCGACCGCGACGTCGAAGACCTGACCCGCGATGCCCTCGGGCGTCAGGCGCTCGGGCGGCAGCCAGGCCCGCTCGGCGTGCGCGGCGGCCGGCAGCACCAGCGCTGCTACCAGGGTCACGACGAGAAGGCGGGCATCCGTGCGCACTCAGCAAGCATCGCACCACCGGGGCGTGCATGCGCAGCTTCAGCGTCAAGGAGCGGTGGCAAACCTGCCGAACCACGGGGTCGCGGCGGAAGTGCGAGTAGCCTGCCGTGCCAGGAAGTCCGGAGAGGGATGCCGAGGAGGCAAGGGTGGCAACAGCGCGCACGAGCGCCACGAAGCGCCGGGCGGCCGAGTCTGCCGCCGGCAACGGTGACGGCAAGGTCGACGACAAGGCTCTCGAGGAGCTCCTCGCGTCGCTGACGGCGGCGGCGGACGGCGACTTCTCCAAGCGACTGCGCGGCCGTAGGACCGACGTCGTCGGCGACCTCCAGCGAGCGGTCAACACCCTGTTGGACCGCAACGCCGCGATGACGCGCGAGATGGGCCGCGTCGCGCGCGTCGTCGGCCGCGAGGGCCGCATGACCGAGCGCGCGTCGCTCGGCAACGTCGAGGGCGGCTGGGCCGAGGGCATCGAGCAGGTCAACTCGCTCATCGACGACCTGATCCGCCCGTCGTCGGAGGTCGCGCTCGTCATCGAGGCGGTGGCCCGCGGTGACCTCAACCGCAAGATGGCCATGACCATCGAGGGCCAGCCGGTCAAGGGCGAGTTCGCCCGCATCGGCACGACGGCCAACCAGATGGTCGACCAGCTCTCCTCCTTCGCCGACGAGGTCACCCGCGTCGCCCGCGAGGTCGGCACCGAGGGCCAGCTCGGCGGCCAGGCCAAGGTCAAGGGCGTCAGCGGCACGTGGAAGGACCTGACGGACTCGGTGAACGGCATGGCCGGCAACCTGACCACCCAGGTCCGCCAGATCGCCCAGGTCACCACCGCGGTCGCCACCGGCGACCTGTCGCAGAAGATCACCGTCGACGCGCGCGGCGAGATCCTCGAGCTCAA
>CADCVT010000326.1 GCA_902806215.1 uncultured Solirubrobacteraceae bacterium
AGCCCGAGCCGCCACCCGACGCGAAGACCCGGCCGTGCACCGAGTGCCTGAGCGCGATCCCGCTGGCAGCGCGCCGCTGCGCGTTCTGCACCGCCGAGCAGGATCCGGCCCCCGGCTAGGCGAAGTCCCCTGCCAGGTCCGGGGCGCTCGGATTGGACCCGAGCGCCCCGGCCAGCGGTCGCCCGACCCGTCAGACGAGGTGGGCACCGCGCAGCTTGGCGCTTGGCGCGTCCGCGTTCAAGCGCTTTGTGGCCTGAGCGGACCGATGGTCGACCTCATGGGAGGATGAGCTCGGCGACGATGGCTCGGTGGTCGGATCCGCGGACCTCGTGGACCGCCGACCGCGCGATCCCAAGGCGCTCGTCGGCGAGCACGTGGTCGATCGTCACCGGCGGACGGAGGCGCCCGACCGGCCAGGTCGGCTTCAGGCCGTTGCCGGTCGCGGCCGCGGCGTCCTCGTAGCCGCGGTCGAGCACCCGGCGGAACGCCCGCTGGTCGAGCGTCGCGTTGAAGTCGCCGGCGATGACGTGGAGCACGCGGCCCCGTGCGGACGGCAGGCCGTCGAGCGTGGCCGTCCACGTGCGCGCGGCGCTGCGGCTGATCGGCGGCGGCGGATGCACCGCGAGGACGCGGACGTCGTTGCGGAGGCCGCGCCGCGCGAAGACGCCCGACTCCCCCGTGCGCGGCCCGACCACGACCGGGAAGCGGCGCTCGAGGCCGGCCCGCCGCAGCCCGGCCCGCGCGGACTCGGTCAGCTCCTGGAGGCTCAGCACGTCGACGCCCTCGCGGTCGGCGATCGCGAGCACCGCCCGCGGATCGGCCCGGCCGACGTACAGGTTCGACGTCATCACGACGATCCGCTCGCCGTAGCCCGTCGACGGCTCCCCCATCGCGCGCGGCAGGACCAGGGCGGCGAGCACGAGCATCGCGGCGCCGCTCGCGAGCGCGGCGCGGCGGTCCAGGCGGGCGGCCGCGACCATGAACGGCAGCCACGACGTCGCCGCGACGTAGGGCGTCAGCGACATGAGCGCGACGAGCGGGTGCCCGAGGTCGAGACCGAGCGCCCGGACCGCCGCCCACGCGATCCACGGGGCGGCGAACAGCCACGGACCCTTACCTCCGAGGGAATTGAGACGACGCACTCGGGAGCGCAGAGTGGCACCCATGAGCACCACGGCAGTCACCTCACCCGCGGCCACCACCGGTTCGCCGCTCCTGCGCCTCGCGCTGAAGCTCGACGCGGTCGTCACCGGCGCCAACGGCGCCGCCTACCTCGTCGCGGCCTCCGCGCTCGACGGCCCGCTCGGGGTCTCGGCGTCGGTCCTGCGCCCGGCGGGCGCGTTCCTGCTCGTGTTCGCCGCGGCGGTGTGGATCGTCGCGACGCGGCCGGCCGTTCCGACCGCGGCCGTCTGGGCGATCGTCGCGGCCAACGCCGCCTGGGCGCTCGACAGCCTGCTCGCCGCCGGCCTCGACTGGGGAACGCCGACGACGCTCGGCACCGTCTGGATCGTCCTGCAGGCGTGCACCGTCGCCGGGTTCGCGGCGTTCCAGGCCACCGCGCTGCGCAGGGGCTAGGGCACCTACGTCAAACGTCGACGAGACGCCCGATTCCCCTGCAAACCCGCGTAAGGGGGTCTGACCCCTCAGTAGAGGGCGTAGCGCTCGGCGAGCTCGCGGTGCTCGGCGGCGGTCGCCTCGTCGCCCGCCGCCTCCGCGAGCCCGAGCCACGTGAAGGGCTGGGGCCAGCAGTTCGTCAGATCGGTCAGCCGCCGGTGTGCAGCGGCGTCGTCGACGGCGGCGGGGACCGCCACGAAGGCGTAGAGCCCGGGGCCCTGCCCCTCCTCGTCCTCGTCGTCCTCCTCGTAGAGCCGGTACTCGTCCGGCGAGCGGCGCTCGACCGCCCAGCCCTCGTCGCGCAGGACGTCGGCGAGCGCCTGCCAGGCCTCGTCGCCCGGGTGGAACCCGTCGAGCGCGTACGCGCGCATGCCGCCGGGCTCGGTCACGTCGATGACGCGGAACAGCGGCGGCAGATCGTCGTCGCCGGGGTCGACCGCGCGCGGGTCGAACAGCACGCGGTCGCGGGCGTGCTCGACCGCCGCGCCCGGCCCGTCGACCGACCACACCTCCGCGGTCACCGGACCGGTGCGGACCGCCCACGAGAGCTCGCGCGCGTCGAAGCGCAGCCGCACCATCCCCCAGTCCTCCTCGATCGGGCCGCTCTCGTCGTCGAGCTCGATCCCGACCGCCGCCGACGACGAGCGCACCACCTCCCAACGGCCGAGCGCGGTCGCGTGGAGGATCCGGCGCCAGTGGTCCGACGAGACGTCGTCTGCGTCGTCCGCCCGCGCGATCACGGCCTCGACCTGCTCGAGCGCCCGCTCGTAGTCGCCGAGCTGCTCGTACGCATGAGCCAGCAGGCGCCGGGCGTTGTCGGATTCCGCGTCGAGCTCGACCACGCGCGCCCCGTGCGTCGCCGCGGCTCGGAAGTCGCCGGCGTTCATCGCGAGGTTCGCGCGCAGCCAGGCGGCGTCCGCCGGGGAGCGCGCGTCGAGCCCGGTCGCCACCTCCTCGGCCGCGGCGAGCGCGCCGTCGCTCATGAGCGCGAACCCGTAGGTGACCTGCGCGGCGAAGTCGTCGAGGTGCGCCTCGGCGAACTCGCGCAGGACCGCGGTCGCGTCGTCGGGCCGGCCGAGCGTCTCCAGCGCGCCGGCGAGGGTGCCCGCGATGTCCTCGTCGTCGGGCCAGCGCTCGCGGGCGCGAGCCAGGCGCTCGGTGAACGCCTCGGGATCCGGCGCCTCCTCGGCGTCGAGCTCTGAGAGGAGCTGCTCCGCGGTGGCCGGGAGGTCGTCGCCGCGAGCGGGATGCGCGGCGATGGCGGCCTCGAGGGCGGCGATGCGCTCACCCGCGCGCGCGGGATCGCGCAGCCGCGCCGCCTGCGTGCGCAGGACGTCGAGCGCGTGCCGCGCCGTGGAGGGCGCGCCGCGCCGCAGCGCGAGGTCGCCGTGGACGGCCGCGGTGAGGACCGCGTCCCACGCCATCCCGCGATCGACGAGGCGGGCGAGCATCCGCTCCAGGGACGAGCCGAGCCGCCAGTCGTTCTCGTACGCACCGGCGGCGACGAGCTGCGCGACGCAGGCCGCCCAGCGCTGCACGTAGTTCGGCTCACGCGCGACGAGCTCGACGTCGAGGAGCATCGCGCGCGCCTCGTCGTGCCGCCCCAGCTCGACGAGCGCCAGCGCCTTGTGGAGGCGCCGCGACCGCGAGAACGTCGACTCGCGGTCGGGGTACTTGCGGTCGGCCTCCTCCAGCGTGGCGAGCGCGTCGGCGGGCCGGCCGAGGGCGAGCAGCGCGCTCGCCTCGTTGACCTCGAGGTTGTCGGGCGCGTCGGCGCCGATCGACGCGGCCGCGGCGCGCTGCCCGGCGATGAAGCCGGCGACCTCGTCGGGACGGCCCGCGTCGATGAGCGCGGTGGCGCGCTCGCCGGAGATGCAGGCGAAGCAGGGCCACGTCGGATCGATCCGCCCGAGCGTCTCCTCGGCGACGTCGAGGCGGTCCTGCGCGAACCCCGGTCCGTCGGCGCCCTGGTACGCGCGCGCCACGTCCTGCACGACGCAGATCGACTGCGGGCATCCGGCCGCCTTCTCGCCGTGGCTGAAGTCGAGCAGGTCGATCGCGTCGGCGAGCGTCGCGAACCCGCCGCCGAGCGCCTGGTGCTGCCAGTGACGCACGAAGACCTCGACCCACGGCAGGTCGAGCGACCGCGCGAGCCCCAGCGCCTCGGGCACCATCGCCTCGACCTCGTCGTTCTGGTCGTCGAGGACCACGTGCGGCAGGCGGTCCATGAGGTCGGCGAGGCGGCCGTGGCCGTTCTCGCGCAGGTCGGCCTCCGTCTCGTTGACCCAGCTCCAGATGTCCATCTACGTCGCGCCGGCGAGCCGCTGGACCGCCACGGCGACCGAGCGCAGTGCGGCCGGCAGATCGACGTGGCCAGTGCTCTCACGGTCGCCGGCAGCCATGAGCGCGAGCACCGCCTTGAGCAGCTCGGTCGCCTCCGACGCGTCGCGGCCGTGGCGGCGCGCGTCGAGCAGCGCGCCGATCGCGGGCGACCGGACGTTGAGGTACAGCCGCGAGCGGACCTCGCCGTCGACGGTCGCCGTGTACGAGCGTGCGAGGCGCAACGCCGCCGACGCGATCCGCGCGTTGGCCTCGTCGTTCTCGATGCGGTGCTTGAGCTCGACCTCGCGGTCGGGCACGATCACGAACGGCATGTCGGCGGGCTCGAAGCTCGCGGCGATGAGCTCCTGGCCGTCCTCGGTGAGCTGCTCGGCCAGCCACGCGCGGTCGGCGTCGTCGAGCGTCGCGCGCGTGAACAGCGCGCTGTCGCCGGCCTTCGTCCCGAGCTCGACGAGCTCGATGCCGCGATCACCGCACCAGCGGCGCACGAACGGCACGACCGCGTAGCGCTTGCCCGTCGCGATCGGGATCTTCAGCGCGCGGAAGCGCATCTCCTCGAAGCCACCGTCGCCGAGGCCCGCGTGCGCGCGCCCGTCGCCGCGCCGCACGAGCTCGCGGACGGTCATGTCACCCTCGCTCGTCGGGATCTGGAGGTCCTCGGACAGCAGCGCGTCGAGCCGGTCGTCGACCAGGGCGGCCCCGAGCAGCGCCTCGTTGTGCCGCGTGAGCACGCGCGACCAGGCCTCCGGCTGATCCCTCGCGACGGCGGCCAGGCCGGAGATCAGCTGCTCGTGGAGGGCGCGCTCGACCTGCTGGTAGCCCTCGTCGCGCTGGAGGTCCTCGCGGCTGGCGGTCGGCGTGAGCGCGCGCGACTCGATCGCGCCGCTGACGAACCCCGCCCAGCGCGGGAGCAGGTCGCGCGCGTCGTCCTCGAGCAGCATCCCGCGGACGAAGATCGCCAGCCGGCGGTTGTCGAGCGAGCCGTACGTCGCGGCGTCCTGGATCCACAGCAGGCCCTGCGCGTCGCTCTCGTCGTCGGGCTCGACGTCCATGGTGCAGAGCGGGCCGAACGACGGATCCATGCGGTCGGCAAAGGCGAGCCGGCGCTTGCGCGCCTGGACCGGATGCTCGGGCACCCCGTCGGGATGGTCGGGGTGCGGACGCCACGGCGGCGTGTCGTGGTTGACCGGGGTTGGGTCGCCGTTGACGTGGACGGGGATCTCGAGCAGGCGGCAGTAGCGCGCCGCGATGCCGGCCAGCGCGTCGCGGTCGACGAGCGCGCGGTGCTGCGGCGAGACGTGCAGCTCGACCTCGGTGCCGACCGGCAGCGGGTCGACGTCGGTCAGCGCGTAGCGCTCCCCGGTCGTGCTGCGGTACTCGACCGTGCTCGACGGGTCGGAGAACGACGTCGTGCGGACGACCGTCTTGTCGCTGACGATGAAGGCCGACAGGAAGCCGAGGCCGAACAGCCCGATCAGCTCGTCCGCGCGGTCGGGCTGGCTCGAGCGCAGCTCGCGCGTGTAGCCCACGCCGACGGTCGCCAGGAACATCCCGACCTCGTCGCGCGTCATGCCCGCGCCGTCGTCGCGGATCGTCAGGACGCCGGCGGCGGGATCGCTTGAGAGGTCGATCCGGCCGCCCCGCGCGGCGAACGCGTCGTCCTCGATGCGGCGTCGCACGATCGAGTCGTGCGCGTTCTGCACGAGCTCGCGGATCGCGACCTGTGGCGTTGAGTACAGGTGCGACCCGAGGACCTGCATGAGGCCGCCGAGATCCACCTGCGTGGCATGCATGTCGGCGGCCATCGGTGCGGCAGCCTGTCAGATGGCCGCGCGCGAACGCGGCAGTCGTTCCTGACCGCTACGCGGGATCGGCGACGGGCACGCGGCGTTCCTCGGCCGGCTTGACGAGGATCGCGCCCTCGCCCGTCACGTAGGCCTCCTCGCCGTGCTGGACGATGTCCATGCCGAGCGCCTGCTCATGATCGCTGGCGCGCAGCGGCACGATGAACCCGACGACCTTGAGGATCACGAGCGTCATCACGAACGCGTAGACCGGGACGACGAGCACGGCCAGTGCCTGCTCGCCGAGCTGCGCGGCGTCGCCGAACAGGAGGCCGTCGGTGACGCCGTTCCACGACTTCTGCGCGAAGAGCCCGATGAAGAGGATCCCGGTCAGGCCCGCGATGCCGTGCGCGGCGAGGACGTCGAGCGTCTCGTCCAGGCGCGTGCGCGGACGCCACATGATCGCCGCGTAGCTCGGCAGCGCCGCGACCGCGCCGAGCAGCAGCGCGCCCATCGGGCTGATGAACCCCGCCGCCGGCGTGATGCCGACGCAGCCGACGATGATCGCGGTCGCCGCACCGATCGCGGTGACGCGCCGGTCGCGCAGCAGGTCGAGCAGGAACCACACGAGCAGCGCGGCCGCCGGGGCGAGCAGCGTGTTCACGAACGCGAGCACGCCCGCGTCGTTCACGCCGAAGCCGCTACCGCCGTTGAAGCCGAACCAGCCGAACCACAGCAGCCCCGCGCCGAGCAGCACGTAGACCGCGTTGTGCGGCAGGAGCGCCTGGCGCCCGTAGTCCTTGCGCGCGCCGACGACCATCGCGGCGGCGAGCGCGCTGAAGCCCGAGCCCATCTCCACCGGGATTCCGCCCGCGAAGTCGAGCGTGCCCTGCGCCTGCAGCCAGCCGCCGCCGAACGCCCAGTGCGCGAGCACCGCGTAGACGAGGATCGACCACAGGCCGGCGAACAGCAGGAACGCGCCGAAGCTCATCCGCTCGACCACCGCGCCGGAGACCAGCGCGACGGTGACGATGCAGAACGTCGCTTGGAAG
>CADCVT010000327.1 GCA_902806215.1 uncultured Solirubrobacteraceae bacterium
CCCGAGGCGTCGTGCACCGCCGAGATCGTGTGGGACCTCATGCGCGCGCTCGGCGTCGAGCCGACGCCCGAGATCGCCGACGCGCTCTACGTCGGGCTCGTCACCGACACCGGCAAGTTCATGTACGAGAACACGGGCACGCGCGCGCACGTCATGGCCGCCGAGCTCATCGCCGCCGGCGTCGACGTCCACGCGATCTACCGGCGCCTGTACGAGGGCATGCCGTTCGCGAAGCTCGCGCTGCTCGCACGGGCGCTCGACAGCATCCAGCGCTACGACGACGGCACGCTCACGATGACCCGGCTGCGCGTCGGCGACTACGCGGACACCGGCGCCCAGGAGTCGTACTCCGAGGGCATCATCGACAACCTCCGCGCGGTGTCCGGGACGAAGGTCGCCGCGCTCGTGCGCGAGCTGTGCGATCCCGCGAAGGCCGGTCACGCGAAGGTGTCGCTGCGCGCCGGCGACGGGTCGGTCGACGTCTCGGCGATCGCCCGCGCGGGCGGCGGCGGCGGCCACCGCCAGGCCGCCGGCTTCACGACGACGCTCTCCGAGGACGAGCTCGTCGCGTTCCTGCGCGAGGCCGTGGCCGCGCAGCTGTCTTCTTCGTCCTGAGCTCCGTCCTCTTCGGTGTCTCGGGCCGTCGGCTGTGCCGAGGTTCTGGCCCGAGCCGGGCGTGGTCGTCCGGGAAAAAGCGTCACTCAAGAACGGATGATCGGTCGTGTTGTGACGTTCAGCACCATAGTGGTGCTGAAGTGCACACGAGAACTGCTGAGCGCCGCGAGTGTGCCGTTGACCACCGTAGAGGTGGAGAACCGCACACTCGGCGGGCTGCCGACACGCGATGTTGCGTTCTCCACGCCCGGCTAGGGCCAAGCGCGTCCGGGCGAGTCGCCGCAGGGGACACTCGCCCAGAAGCCCGAGCGGATCAACCCCTACAACGCCCGGCGCGAGGACCACAGCACGGCGGTCCGGTCCCGGCACAGCCGCGGCTCGGACCGCCACGGCAGGCGCCCGCGGGAGCGGACGGGGTGGGCGAGGCGCTGGCTCAGCGGCGTCTCGTGCACGAAACGGCCGCCGTGGTCGAGCACGCGGGCGATCTCCGACAGCGCCCGCTCGGCGTGGCCGACGTGGTAGCAGGTGCCGAAGTCCACGACGACGTCGAACGAGCGATCCGCGAACGGCAGCGCGCGGACGTCGCCGCGTACGAGCTCGACGTCGATCCCCCGCTCGTCGGCGCGCGACCGCGCCGCGGCGAGGAGCTCCTCGTCGATGTCGAGGCCGACGAGCCGGCTCGGGCGGCACAGCTGGGAGAGCGGCGGCAGCGCGATGCCGCGCCCGCAGCCGACCTCGAGCACGCGCGCCCCGACCGGCAGCTTGAGTGACCGCACGACCGCGGGCACCTCGACGCACTCCTGCAGCACGTTGCGGCTCTCGACGTTGGGGAACGGCTCGTAGGGGTGACGGCTCAACATGGTTCGGGCTCCTCCTGTCGACTGATGGTCAACAGGACGGTAGCGCCCTGTAGACCGTCGGTCAACAACGAGCGCCCATGATGTGCGCGATGGACGCCGTCCTCCTCGTCGACAAGCCCGCCGGCAAGACCTCGCACGACGTCGTGGCGGCGGTCCGGCGCGAGCACGGCGGCCGCAAGGCGCTCAGGGTCGGCCACGCGGGGACGCTCGACCCGTTCGCGACCGGGCTGCTGCTCGTCCTGCTGGGGAGGGCAACCCGCATCCAGCGCTACCTCATGGCGCTCTCGAAGCGCTACGTGACGGTCGCGCGCTTCGGGGCGGTCTCGAGCACCGGTGACGTCGACGGCGAGATCACCGAGACCGGGGCACGGGTGCCCGACCCGCTCGTGCTCCCGCGCGGCGAGATCAGCCAGGTGCCGCCGGCCTACAGCGCGATCAAGGTCGGCGGCGAGCGCGCGTACAAGCTCGCTCGCCGCGGGGAGGAGGTGGTCATCCCGGCGCGGACGGTGACGATCCACGACGCGCAGGTGCTCGAACGCGAGGACCCTCGGGTGACGATCGACGTGCGGTGCTCCTCGGGGACCTACATCCGCACCTACGTCGCCGACCTCGGCGACGCGTTCTGCGAGGAGCTGCGGCGGACCGAGATCGGTCCCTTCCGCGTCGAGGACGCCGGGCGGCAGGTGGGCCTGGGCGAGGTGCTCGAGCTGCTGTTCCCGGTCGTGCGGCTCGACGGGGACGCCGCGCGCAAGGCGACGCACGGCGTCGCCGTCGCGGGGGGCGAGCAGGAGGCGGTCGCGCTGTTCGACGACGACGGGCCCATCGCGATCGCCGAGCCGCAGGACGGCGTGCTGCTGAAGCCGACGATCGGCTTCCGTGGCAGCTGACGCCGGCGCCCGGCCAATAGGCTTGCGCACCGCATGAAGATCACGCGCCTCTCCGACGTCGAGCGTCGCCCGCGCCGGGTGGCCGTCGGCACCTTCGACGGGGTCCACCTCGGGCACCGCGAGGTCATCAGCGGCGCCGACACCGTGCTGACGTTCGACCCGCATCCGCAGTCGGTGGTGGCGCCCGGCTCGACGCCGCGCCTGCTCACGACGCTCGAGCGCAAGGCCGCGCTCGTCGCGGGCCTGGGGGCGACCGAGCTCGTGGTGATTCCGTTCGACGCCGAGTTCGCTGCGCGCAGCGCCGAGGACTTCGTCGAGCGCGTGCTCGTCGAGACGCTCCAGGCCACCCACGTGTCCGTCGGCGAGAACTTCCGCTTCGGGCACAAGGCGCAGGGCGACCACGAGATGCTGCGCGCGGACGACCGCTTCGAGACGCGGGTGCAGACCCTGCTCGAGGTCGACGGCGAGATCGTCTCCTCGAGCCACATCCGCGGGCTGCTGCTCGCGGGGACCGACCTGGCCGAGGCCAACCGGTTCCTCGGCGACCCGTTCCAGGTCCGCGGCGTGGTCGCCCACGGGGACGAGCGCGGGCGCACGCTCGGCCCCC
>CADCVT010000328.1 GCA_902806215.1 uncultured Solirubrobacteraceae bacterium
CACGCCGGTCGTCACGGCCTTCGGGTCGCTGGCGTCGCGCGACGTGCTCGAGCTGACGCTCGACTACGGCGACGGGCTCCCCGGTCGCGGCGAGGCAGCCCCGCTCCAGCCGTACGACGGCGTCCCGCTGGAGATCGCGCGCCAGGCGCTCGAGGCGTATCGCCCGGTGCTCGAGCGCGCCGACGAGCTCGGCGGCCCGCAGGTGCTCGACGCGTGCCGCGCGCTCGCCGACCTCCCCCAGGCGCTCGCCGCCGTCGACATGGCGCTGTGGGACCGCGCCGCCGAGCGCGAGGGCAAGCCGGTCTCGGCCCTGCTGACGACCGATCCGGCGTGGTCGGTGCCGGTCAACGCCACGATCGGCGCGGAGGATCGCGCGGCCGTCGCGGCGGCTGCCGGCGCCGCCGTGGCGGCCGGGTTCGAGTGCGTGAAGCTGAAGGTCGGCGTCGGCGACGACGCGGGACGCGTCGCGGCGGTCCGCGCGGCCACCGGCGCCACCGTCGCGCTGCGCCTCGACGCCAACGGCGCTTGGACGGTGGAGCAGGCGATCGCGGCGATCGGCTCGCTCGCGCCCGCCGGGATCGAGCTCGTCGAGGAGCCGGTGCACGGCACGCAGGCGCTGGCGCAGGTCCGTCGTGCGGTTCCGGTGCGGATCGCGATGGACGAGACCGCCGGCGAGCCCGGCGCGCTCGCCTCGGGAGCCGCCGACGCGGTGTGCCTGAAGGTCTCGCGCTGCGGCGGGATCGCGGGGCTGCTCGCCGCGGCCGAGCTCGTCCGCGCCACCGGAGCCGAGCCCTACGTCGCGTCGACGTTCGACGGCCCGCTCGGCATCGCCGCCGCCGTCCACGCGGCCGCAGCGCTCTCGCCCATGCCGCCGTGCGGCCTGGCGACCCTCGGGCTCTTCGAGGGCGAGCCGGCGCTGAAGGTCGTCGACGGAGCGATCGCGGTCCCCGAGGGCCCCGGCCTCGGCGTCTAGGGCGCGCCGGACGCCGGAGGCGCGACCTCCGCCAGGAACGAGAGGCATTGCTCGATCTCGTCGGCGAAGAACAGCCGGTCGATGAACGCCTCGATCCTCGGCCGATAGCGGCGCGCGATCTCGAGCTCCTCCGGACGGCAGATCAGCAGCGCGACGACGACTGGCTGCACCCCGAGGATCTGCGCCCGAAGGGCCTCCCGTGCCTGTGGTCGACTCTCGTCGTCCAACAGGGTGGCGCGGCCTAGGCCGCTCAGCCTGAGGTTGCCGTAGAGGAACTTCACCTCCAGGCTCACCTCCGCGATCTCATACAGCCGCTTCTGGATGTCGTCGCGGACCCTGTTGACCTTCTTGATCTCCAGATAGAGCTCGGGTGCCCGTCCTGTCTGGGGATCCGGGTAGACGCCGTCGGGCTTTCGGCGTTCGGACAGGATGCCGGCCGTGTGGGCGCCCTGCATGCGAATCGGAGACCCTTCGAACGCGAGTCGATCTCGAAACAGGGTCTCGGTCGCCGCACTCGCGTTGCGACCGAGCGTCGACGTACGGCGCTGCAGCGCGAGCTCGACCAGCGTCGCGAAATCGCCCGCTTCGGGAAGCTTGAGCCTGACGGCATAGGCACGGCGCAGCGGCCTGGCGACGATGAGCGCGTCCGGCTGCTCGGTCGCCGCACGCAGGGCGGTTCGGTTGAGATCCGCGGCTGCGAGGAGGAGGAGCGACAGCGTCGGATCGCCGAGCATCGCCGCGATGTCGTCCAGCGACACAGACGCGAAGTCGACCGTGCCCGCCGGGTCCCCGAGGGGCGCGAGCAGCGGGTGGTCGCGCGCGCTCGCGAGCTGTGCTTCGAGCGCCCGAATCTCAGGCTGCATCGCGATCGGAACGCGAGGCGAGTGGCACCAGGATGTCACGGAGGATCTGCGCGCGGAACCGCCGGTATCCACTCTTGGCGGTGGGGGCCCGGGTCCTGAGCTCCTCGGCCACCACGGGGTCGTTGAGGGCGTCGGCCAAGGCGCCAGCGTCGAGGGGTCCGCCGGGGCGAGGGAGAACGTAGTAGGCGCTGTGGAGCGGCAGCGCCCGACCGTTGTCGACCGCGAAGCGTGGGTGCTGAGCGAGATCGGGCAGCAGGACCTTCGTCCGCCGAGCCAGGTCGAAGGTGATGGGGTCGTGCAGGTCGTACCAAGCCTTGCCCCACACGCGCACGCAGTGGCGCCGCTTCAACGCCTCCTGGTGGCGCGCCAAGTGAGCGGCCGCCCCAGGGAACTCGTCGAGATCGATGAGCTCCGCAGCGGTGCCGTCGTCTGAGAAGCAGTACGGGACGAGCATCCAACGCTTCGCGTCACGGATCTGCCCTACGGCGATGTCCCGGCCTCGAGCGACCGGACGCAGCAGCTCGGGCTCAATCGATCGCACGCCCTCGGCATCAAGCACGAAACAGCTGTTCAGGCCGGTCGCCACGCCAACCGAGATCCGCTCGACGAGATCGCCAAGCGGTGCGTGGTCAGCCTCGACGGGGGGCACCGGGCGCGCGACGAGCCAGGGGGTGCCATCTGATCGGATCGACACCTCTCGCGCGTCCGAGACGGGCTGTGGTCCTCCGCCAGGATCCACGCTCCACCACCGAACCATCGGTGATGCGGGCGTCGGCACCGGGCTTCTCGGTCGCTCGATCATCGTGACGCAGGGAACGGTCGCGACGCCCGGGAACAGATCGTGACGCTCGAATCGGTCGATGGTCCGCGGCACGTAGTTCCGTGCGAGGTGGGTCCGAAGACGCCGGTTCGAGGCGGCACCCAGCCATTTGTCCGGCGTGATGTAAGCGAGCCGCCCCCCCGCGCGTAGGAACCGCAACCCGTGCTCGATGAACAGCGTGTAGAGATCGAGCCTGCCCCACGCTGTTGCGAATCGCTCGAGGAAGCGCTCCTTCTCGGCAGCGGTCAGCTGCGTCGCGCTGACGTACGGCGGGTTCCCCGCGATCACGTCGTAGTCCGGTTCCGGATCGAGTTCGAGGAAGTCCGCGACACGGATGTTCCCAGCGAGAAACGCCGACGACAGCGCGCCGCAGCGCCGCTCGACCTCCTCTCGCACGGCGACCCTCGCGGCGTCAACCGCCGTGATGTCGAGATCGAAGCCGAAGACGCGTTCCTCGACCGTGCGCGGAAGCTCCGCGGCCGGGACCGCATCCGCAAGCCTGCGAACGAACTCGAGCAAGAACGCACCGTCGCCACACGCCGGGTCGAGCCACCGCCCCACCATCGCCGGGGGCGTCGCATCAAGCGCCCGATCGACGACGAACCGGACGAGCGGCGCTGGCGTGTACACGACTCCTCTCGCAGTGAGGGAAGCGCTGGAGGTGACCGAGAAGAGCCGAGTCAAGGCAGGCAAAGACTGCCCGCTCGACCGGCGGAAGGGCGACGGGACCCGTCAGCCGGTTGCGAACAAGGCCGCCAGCGTCTCCGGCGCCTCGAGGTGGACCGCGTGGCCGGCTCCGGGGATCACGACGAGCTCCGCGTTCGGCAGCTCCGTCGTCAGGCGCTCTCCGATCTCGCGGAACTTCGGGTCTCGCTCCCCGACGACGACGGTGGCCGGCACCGTCAGCTCGTGCAGGCGGTCCCACACCGGGGTCATCGCCCCGGTGCCCATCTCTCGCAGCGAGGCGGCGAGGCCGTCGGCGGTGTTGCGCAGCCGGTCGCGCTGGGCGGCCGCGACGACCTCCGGCGGCTGGTCGGCGAACAGCGGCTGCGCCGCCCAGGAGCGCGCGAACGCCTCGAGGCCCGCGCGCTCGATCCCGTCGGCGAGGTCCTCGTCGGCCTCGCGCCGCGCGGCGCGCTCCTCCGGCGCCTCGATCCCGGCGGTCGTGCTGACGAGGACCAACCGACGGACGAGGTCGGGCTGGGCCAACGCGAGGTGCAGCGCGACCCGCCCGCCCAGCGAGTAGCCGGTCAGCGCGTACGGCTCGTCCTGGCGCAGGTCGTCGACGCAGGCCTCGATCGTCGCCGGTCGATCGTCCCCGCGCGCGCCATGCCCGCGGAGGTCCGGCGCCTCGGGCTCGTAGAGTCCGCCCTCGATCAGGCGCCGAGTCGCATCCCAGCTCGCGCCGGTCGCGGTGAACCCGTGCAGCAACAGAACCTTCACGACCAGCACATCCTGATCCGCGCGTTCGTGGACGAGCTCGCCCGTTGCGGTGTCGCTCATGCGTGCACCTCCCCGGGCTCTCGTTCGACGCCGTTGATTCTGCCCCTTGTGCGGGACGGACGCATCCGCACGTGGTCGCACATCGACGAGCGGTGCGCCGGCTTCTTCGGGCTGGGGCTCGCGAAGACGACCGGGATGCCCGCCGTGCTCGCGTGCACGAGCGGCACCGCGGCGGCCAACTACGCGCCCGCGGTGCACGAGGCGCGCGAGGCCGGCGTTCCGCTCCTC
>CADCVT010000329.1 GCA_902806215.1 uncultured Solirubrobacteraceae bacterium
CCCGTGAGCACCCGCCTGCGCCTCATCGGCCAGGAGGGGCCGTTCGTGCTCTACGAGGTGCCCGGCGCGCCGCCGGTCCCCTACGTCGAGTAGCCGAACCCGCTAGAACCAGCCCCCCATGTCGAGCCACGCCGAGTTCTACGCCCAAGTCCCGACCGAGGCCCGCCTCCTGCCGCGGCTGCGCATCTCGCTCGAGGAGTACGCCGCCTACCGCGCCCAGCGCGGCAGCCGACCGCTCGAGATCCTGGACGTCGGGTGCGGCGAGCACGCCCTGCTCGGCCAGCACGTCGATCCCGCCGATCACTACCACGGCACCGACGTCAAGCCGGAGCTGCGCCGCCCGATCGAGCACTACCGGCAGGTCAACCTCGAGGACGGCGACCTCCCGGGCGCGTGGGACGGCAAGCGCTTCGACGTCGTCTTCTGCGGCGAGGTCATCGAGCACGTCTGGAGCCCCGACCGCCTGCTGCGCCAGCTCGCCGCGTGCATGCACGCCGACTCGCTGCTGCTGCTGACCACGCCGAACCTCGCGTACTGGATCAACCGCCTGCTGCTCATCGCCGGGGTGAGCCCGCTGTTCATCGAGAACTCCGCGGAGGTCCAGCTCGGCCGCCGGCTCCCGGCGTTGGGACAGGACCGCACGACGCAGGGGCACATCCGGGTGTTCACGACGCGGGCGCTGCAGGAGCTGCTCGCGCGCGAGCGCTTCGAGCTCGTCCGCACGCGGCCCTACACGGTGTGGAACATCCCGCCGGACAAGCTCGTCGCCCGCTTCTCGCCGAACCTCGCGCCCGGCAACGTCTTCGTCGCGCGCAAGCCCGACGCCCCGCCGGCCGGCTAGCCGAGGCGCGCCAGGCGGCGTCGGATGATCTCGCCGACCGCCGCCGGCGAGAGCTGCTCGGCGATGTCGCGGCGGGCCCGCTCGCCCTTGACCTTGGCCTCGTCGGGGCGCTCGACCACACGGCGCATGAGCGCGGCGGCGTGGCCGAGGTCGGGGTCGGCCCACGTCCCGTCGGCGGGGTAGTGCTCGCCCTGCGGGCCGACGCGCGTCATCTCGTACTCGACGAGATAGCTGTTGCGCTGGGTCATGAAGTCGAGGTTGCCCGAGTAGGCGGTGGCGATCGCCGGCTTGCCCAGCGCCATCGCCTCGGCGATCGTCAGGCCGAAGCCCTCGGCGCGGTGCAGCGAGACGTAGCAGTCGCACGCGTCCATGAGCGCGTCGCGCTCGGGGAGGCTGAGCGAGCGGTCGACGATGTGGACGTCGTCGCGATCGCCGGCGAGCCAGCGCAGCTGGTCGAGCGACTTCGGGCGCAGGTCGCCGTGGAGCGTCTTGATGATGAGCTGCGGGCCCTCCCCCGGCGCGAACGCGCGGGTGAACGCCTGGATCAGGCCACCCGGGTTCTTGCGCGCTGGCGTCGACAGGAAGTCGAACACGAACAGGAAACGGAAGCCGTCGGGGAGCTCGACCCCCGGGTCGCCGCCGGACGGGTCCGGCGTCGGCACGGGGATCGGGATCGAGACCACCGGCACCGGCGAGACCCGCGCGATGCTCTCGGCGACGTAGCGCGTGTAGGTCCAGATCTCGTCGACGAGCGGGTAGGCGTGCGACCAGCGCTCGGGGATGTCGTCGGTCTCCCACGCCCACACGCCGACCGTGCGCCGGCCGCGCCCGAACGCCGGGCCCATCTGGCGGGCGATCACGGGCAGCTCGTCGGCGTTGACGCAGACGATGTCGACGGCGCCGTCGGCCTCGCGGCGGGCGCGGTCGGTGAAGTCGACCTCCGAGTACGAGCCGGCCGGGCCGTCGTCGTCCTCGTCGTCGGGCGTCGGCGGCGCGACGGTCTCGGTGGAGACCTCGAGGTCGGCGGCATGGAGCGCCTCGACGTAGAGCCGCGCCGCGGCACCCAGGCCGAGCGTGCCCTTCATGAACCCGATGACGTGCACCGGCGGGAGCGCGCCGTCGCCGCCCTCGGCGTCCCGGTCGGCGGCGGCGCCGGACGGGTTCGGCGGGAGGAAGCGCCGCGGGATCCCCATCTCCTCGCGGCCCCACTCGAACAGCCACTCCACGTAGCCGGGACCGTCGGAGCCGTCGAGGTCGGAGAAGACCCGGACGACGTCCGAGCGCTCGGTCCAGACGCGCTCGGTGTAGCGGTTGATGCCGTGGGCCGCGCCGCGCCGCGCGGGCTCGGACAGCCACGCCGCGAAGCGCTCGGCGCCCTCCTCGGTGCGGACGTCGCCGACGTCGGCGCCCTGGAGCCCGGCGGCCTCGTGCAGCTCGGAGAGGCGGCGGTCGAAGACGAGGCCGTTGGGCAGGCGCGACCCGGGCTCGACGGCCGCGACCGGCTCCCAGCCGGCGGCGAGCAGCGCGTCCGCGTAGGCCCCCGCGAGGCGCTCGAGCGCCGGATGCTCGACGACGCGGACCCGGTCGGCGTAGGGGCTCAGCCAGTACGGCTCGGTCGGGTCGAACCCGGCGAAGTCGACCGCGCGCAGCGGCGACCCGTCGACGCTGAAGCCGCCGTCGCCCTCGGCGAGCGCGCGCTCGTGGAGGTTCCACGCCGAGACGCCGACGCCGGGGTCGTCGAGCGTGGCGACGCCGTCGAAGGTCAGGGCGGCGAGGTCGAGCAACTGGCCGACGCGCGCCGACGGGCGGCGCCGCAGACGGGTCAGCTCAGGGAAGCCCATCGTCGCGAGCGCGGCCTCGACGCGCTCTGACCACCATGCGAGGACGGCGTCGGCGCGGGCGCCGGGCCGCGCGCCGATGACGCTGTGGCCCTGCAGGCCCCAGCGCGCGAGGTCGCGCGGCGTGGGGCGCTGGTCGTCGTCGGGCAGCGGCGCGCGTGTCC
>CADCVT010000330.1 GCA_902806215.1 uncultured Solirubrobacteraceae bacterium
CTCACGAAGATGGGCGCGAAGATCGACGGGATCGGCTCGAACGTCCTCACCGTGCACGGCGTCGAGAAGCTGGGCGGCTGCCGCCACGACATCGGGCCCGACCACATCGAGATCGGCTCGTTCATGGCGCTTGCCGGCATCACCGGCGGAGAGATGCGCATCGAGGGCGTCATGCACGACGACCTGCGGATGATCCGCCTCGTCTTCGGCCGCCTCGGCCTGGAGTCGCACGCTGACGGCGACGACGTCGTCGTCCCGGGCGGCCAGACGCTCGTCGTCTCGCGCGACCTCGGCGAGTACAAGTCCAAGGTCCAGGACGGCCCGTGGCCCGCGTTCCCGGCCGACCTGACCTCGATCGCCGTCGCCATCGCGACGCAGTGCGCGGGGTCGATCCTCATCCACGAGTGGATGTTCGAGAACCGCCTGATCTTCACCGACAAGCTCGTGATGATGGGCGCGGACATCGTGCTCTGCGACCCGCACCGCGCGATCGTCACCGGCCCGTCGCGCCTGCGCGGGATCCAGGCGAGCTCGCCCGACATCCGGGCGGGGATGGCGCTGCTCATCGCCGCGCTGAGCGCCGAGGGCAAGTCCGAGATCGCGAACATCCACCAGATCGACCGCGGCTACGAGCGCATCGACGAGCGCCTGCGCGCGCTCGGCGCGCGCATCGAGCGCGTGTCGCCGGACTGAGGCCGCCGTGACGATCCTCCCGATCCCCAGCGGGACCCGCGACGTCCTCCCGGACGAGATGCGCGAGCTGCGCGCGATCACCGAGCGGATGCGCCACGTCTTCGACGAGCACGGCTACGGCGAGGTGTCGACGCCGACGCTCGAGTACGGCTCGGTGCTGGAGCGCGCGGGCGTGGCCGACAGCGACCGTGCGGTCTACCGCATGTTCGACGAGCACGGCGAGGTGCTGACGCTGCGCTGGGACATGACCGTCCCGATCGCGCGGCTCGTCGCCACGCGATACGCGACCGCCGAGCCCCCGCTGCGCTTCGGGTACTTCGCGCACGTCTACCGCGACGTGCGCCCCCAGCGCGGCCAGCCGCGCGAGCTGCTGCAGGCCGGGATCGAGCTCATCGGCGCGCCCGCGCCGGAGGGCACCGCCGAGGCGCTGACCGTGCTCTGCCGCGCGCTCGACGCCACCGGCCTGCGCGACTACCGGATCGGGCTGGGCAGCGCCTCGCTGTACCCGAAGCTCATGGACGAGTGCGGCGTGCCCGCCTCCGATCGGGCCGGCCTGCTGGCCCTCCTCGCGGCCCGCGATCTTGTCGGTCTCGAACGGCTCATCGAAGAGGAGCGCCTGGACCCGCGTCTGCTGTCCGTCGCTTCGACGCGTGGTGGCGTCGAGGTGCTCGACAGCGCTCCCGTCCCGCTGCTGCGGCAGCTGTGGGAGATGCTCAGCGACGACGTCCGCGAGCGGGTCATCTTCGACCTCGGGCTCGTGCGGTACCTCGGCTACTACACGGGCGCGGTGTTCGAGGTCTACGACCCGGCCGTCGGCGCGCCGATCGCCCGGGGTGGGCGCTACGACGACCTGCTCGGGCGCTTCGGGCGCCCGCTGCCCGCCGTCGGCTTCGCCGTCGGCGTCGACCGGCTGCACATCGCGCTGGCCGGCACCGAGCGCGGCAAGGGCGCCCTGCTGGGGACGGAGCGGCCGTGAGCGCCCTCGGAGGCCTGCGGATCGCGGTCCCGCGCGGGGCCCTGTTCGGGCCGACGATGGACGCGCTCGACCGCCTCGGCGTCGACACCGCCGAGGTCCGCGGCAACGACCGCAAGCTGCTCTTCGAGGAGTCGGGCATCGTCACGATGCGCCCGAGCGACGTGCCGACCTACGTCGAGGCCGGCGCCGCCGACATCGGCATCACCGGCAAGGACGTCCTGATGGAGCAGGCCGAGCGCGAGGTCTACGAGCTCGTCGACCTCGGCTACGGCGAGTGCCGGATGATCCTCGCGACCGTCGACGGCCCGGACCCGACCGAGGAGGCGCTGCGGCGTCTCGGCGTCGTGCGCGTCGCGACGAAGTACCCCAAGATCGCCCGCGACTTCTTCGAGCGCACCGGACGCCAGGCGGAGATCGTCGAGGTCAAGGGGTCGGTCGAGCTCGCGCCCCTGACCGGACTGGTGGAAGCGATCGTCGACTTGACGGCGACCGGCACGACACTGCGCGAGAACGGCCTCGTCGAGCGCGAGATGATCGCCGTCGCGACGGCGCGGCTGATCGCCAACCCGGTCTCGCACAAGCTCAAGGCGCGCGAGATCGACGCGGTCGTGGAGCGGCTGCGTGCGGGTTGACCGCTGCTCCTCGGCGCAAGAGCTCCGTGCGCTGGCGCCGGGTGGAGGCTCCATCCGCGCCGAGGTCGAGTCCCTCACTGACGCTGTCAGGACCGGCGGCGACGCGGCGCTTCGACAGGTTGCTGCACGGCTCGGCGAGGGAGAGGGTCCCTACCGCGTGCCGTCCCACGAGATCGACGCGGCAGCCGCGACGCTGCGTTCCGATCTTCGCGCCGGACTCGAGGTCGCGATGGCCAACATCGCCGCCGTCGCCGGCGCCTCGCTCGGCGACGACGCCGACCTGCGCCTGCCGCAGGGCCAGCGGATCCTCGTCCGCGAGCTTCCCGTCCGCCGCGCCGCGATCTACGTGCCCGGGGGCCGGAACCCGTACCCGTCGACCGTGCTCATGGGCGCGGTCACCGCGCGGGTCGCGGGCGTCGAGGAGATCGTCGTGCTGTCGCCGGGCGCGCACCCGACGGTGCTCGCCGCCTGCGCGCTGTGCGGCGTCGACGAGGTCTACCGCTTCGGCGGCGCCCACGGCGTCGCCGCGATGGCCTACGGCACCGAGACGATCGAGCGTGTCGACGTGATCGCCGGCCCCGGCAACCTGTGGGTCCAGGAGGCCAAGCGGATCGTCAGCGGCGACGTCGGCATCGACGGGTTCCTGGGGCCGAGCGACGTGCTCATCGTCGCGTCGTCGGATGCGGATCCGGAGCTCGTCGCTCTCGATCTCCTGGCGCAGGCCGAGCACGGTGAGGGAAGCGTGGCCGCGCTCGTGAGCCCCGAACAACGGCTCATCGACGACGTGGAGCGACGCCTCGGCTCGCCCGAGGGCGACGCGGCGATCGGGCTGGTCGGAACGGCGGACATCGAGGAGGCCTTCTCTCTCGCTGAGTCGTTCTCGCCCGAGCACCTCCAGCTCATGGGGACCGAGGCCGAGCGCCTGGCGCCGCGGATCAGGTCAGCCGGCTGCGTCTTCGTCGGCCGCAGCGGAGCGACCGCCTTCGGCGACTACGTCGTCGGCTCGAACCACTCGCTGCCGACCGGCGGCTCGGCGCGGTTCGCGTCCGGGCTGAGCGTCCGGCACTTCCGGCGCCGCATGACGCAGGTCCACGTCGGCGACGCGGCGAACGCACTGGCGAAGGCCGGCGCGCCGATCGCGCGGGCCGAGGGGTTCGAGCAGCACGCACGATCGATGGAGGCCCGGGCAAGATGAGCACCGTGAAGCGCACCGCCCAGATCTCCCGCGAGACCAAGGAGACCCAGGTCAGCCTCGAGCTCGGCCTCGACGGGACCGGCACCGGGACCCGCGAGACCGGCGTCGGGTTCCTCGACCACATGCTCGACCTGCTGGCCCGCCACGGCCGGCTCGACCTCGACGTCAAGGTCACCGGCGACCTCCAGACCGGTGGGCACCACACCGTCGAGGACACCGGGATCGTGCTCGGTCAGGCGCTCGACCAGGCGCTCGGCGACCGCGCCGGGATCTTCCGCTACGGCCACGCCGTCGTGCCGATGGACGAGGCGCGCGCGTCGTGCGCGCTCGACTTCAGCGGGCGCCCGCTGCTCGTCTTCGTGGGGGACCTGCCGCCGGGCGCGACCGGGACGTTCGACCACGAGCTGACCGAGGAGTTCTTCCGCGCCGTGTCGAGCGCCGCGCGGCTCACGCTCCACCTGCAGATCGAGGCGGGCACGAACGCGCACCACATGATCGAGGCGTCGTTCAAGGCGTTTGCGCGTGCCCTCCGGGCCGCCGTCGCGATCGACCCGACCGAGACCGGCATCCCGTCGACGAAGGGCGTCCTGTGATCGCCATCGTCGACTACGGGATGGGCAACCGCCGCTCGGTCGAGAAGGCGTTCGAGAAGGTCGGGGCTCCGGCTCGGCTGACCTCCGACCACGAGGAGATCGCTCGCGCGGACGGCCTCGTCGTGGTCGGCGTCGGCGCGTTTCCCGAGGCGATGCGACGTCTGAACGAACAACGGCTCAGCGAGGTCATCGTCGACCGAGCGCGCGCGGGGACCCCCGTCATCGGCCTGTGTCTCGGCATGCAGCTGCTCTTCACCGAGTCTGTCGAACATGAGGGCAGTGAGGGGCTCGGTCTTCTGCCGGGACGCGTCGTCAAGCTCGACGCTCGCGGCGAGAAGCTCCCGCACATCGGCTGGAACATGGTCTCGTGGCGCCGGTCATCTCCGCTGACCGAGGGTCTGCCGGACCCGGCCGCCTTCTACCACGTGCACTCCTTCGCGCCGGTGCCCGACGACGAGGACGTCGTCCTGGGCCGCGGCGCCTACGGGACGCCGTTCGTGTCCTTCGTCGAGCGCGGCCGCGTGTTCGGCGCCCAGTGCCATCCCGAGAAGTCCTCGACCGACGGGCTCGCCCTGCTGCGCAACTTCGCCAACGTCTGCGACCGCGTCTCCGCATGATCCTCTATCCCGCCATCGACATCGCCGACGGCAAGGCCGTGCGCCTCGTCCAGGGCCACTTCGACGACGTCACCGTCTACCAGGACGACCCGTTCGAGGCCGCGCGCTCGTGGGTCGACGCCGGTGCTCGCTTCCTCCACGTCGTCGACCTCGACGGCGCCCGGACGGGGACGCCGCAGAACCTCGCGCACATCGAGCGGATCGCGCAGGAGCTCGGCGTGCCGGTCCAGGTCGGCGGCGGGCTGCGCTCGCTGCCGTCGGTCCGCGACGCCCTGCGGGCCGGCGCCTCGCGGGTCATCCTCGGCACCGCCGCCTACACCGACGTCGACTTCCTCGACGAGGTGCTCGCCGCGTACGGCGAGCGGGTCGTCGTCTCCGTGGACGCCCGCGGCGGGTTCGTCACGACCAAGGGCTGGACCGAGACGACGCAGATGCCGTCCGAGGCGGTCATCGAGCGGCTCACCGCGCGCGGCGTGCGGCAGTTCGTCTACTCGAACGTCGACCGCGACGGCATGCTCGGCGGCGTGGACGCCGAGGAGGTCCGGCGGATCGCCGAGGTCGTTCGGGGTCGCTTCCTGTACTCCGGCGGCGTCGGGACGCTCGAGGACCTCCAGGCGCTTGTCGCGCTGCGCCAGGTGAACCTGGGCGGCGTCATCGTCGGCAAGGCGCTCTTCGAGGGCCGCTTCCGCGTGTCCGACGGCCAGCGCGTGCTCGACGGCAAGGACGACGAGGCCTAGACCGCTAGCTTCGGGGCGTGCACCTCAAGCGCGTCATCCCCTGCCTCGACGTCGACGCCGGCCGCGTCGTCAAGGGCACGAACTTCGTCGACATCCGTGACGCCGGGGACCCGGTGGAGCTGGCCGAGCGCTACGACCGCGAGGGCGCCGACGAGCTCGTGTTCCTCGACATCACGGCCACGAGCGACAAGCGCGAGACGATGGTCGAGCTCGCGCGGCGCACGGCGGACCAGGTCTTCGTGCCGTTCACGATCGGCGGCGGGATCCGGTCGGTCGCCGACGCGCAGGCGGTGCTCGACGCCGGCGCGGACAAGGTCGCCGTCAACACCGCGGCGGTGGCGCGGCCCGAGCTCGTCGACGAGCTCGCCGACGTGTTCGGCGTCCAGTGCGTCGTGCTCGCGATCGATGCCAAGCTCGTCGACGGGCACTTCGAGGTGTTCGTCGCCGGCGGGCGCAAGGCGACCGGCATCGACGCGGTCGTGTGGGCGCGCGAGGCGGTCGAGCGCGGGGCGGGGGAGATCCTGCTGACGTCGATGGACCGCGACGGCACGAACGCCGGCTACGACCTGCCGCTGACCCGGGCGGTCTCGAGCACCGTCGGCGTGCCGGTGATCGCCTCCGGCGGCGCGGGCACGCTCGACCACATGGCCGAGGCGCTCGACGCGGGTGCCGACGCGGCGCTCGTCGCCTCGCTCTTCCACTTCGGCCACTTCACCGTCGGCGAGGCCAAGGAGCACCTGGCACGGGCGGGGTTCCCGGTCCGGGTACCGCAGCCCCATGGCTGAGTTCAAGAAGGGCGACAAGGTGAAGTGGAAGTCCCACGGCGGCGAGGCCGTCGGGAAGGTCGAGAAGAAGATCACGACCGAGACCGAGGCCGGGGGCCGCAAGGTCAAGGCCTCCAAGGAGGAGCCGCAGTACCTCGTCAAGTCGGACAAGTCCGGCGGGACGGCCGTCCACAAGCCCAGCGCGCTGACGAAGGTGTAGCCGCTACCGGCGGCTGAGCACGAGGAAGAGCGCGCCGCACCCGAGGACGGCTGCCGAGCCGGCGGCGGTCAGCGCGACCGACCGCTCTGCGTCCGCGCTGCCCGCCGCGAGCGCCAGCGCGCCGACCGGCGCCGACGCCGCCGCGACGCGCGCTCGCGGTTCTCGTGGCCGGCGATCGCCGGCCGGCTCGGCGCGGTGCTCGACGAGGTCGCCGAGCCCGCAGCTACGCCTTCTTGAGCGCGCCCGGCTTGTGCACCGCGGTGCCGCCGGACTTCTCGCTCTTGACGAGGTACTGCGGCTCGTCCTTCGAGGCCTTGACCTTGCGCCCGCCGGCCTCGGTCTCCTCGGTGATCTTCTTC
>CADCVT010000331.1 GCA_902806215.1 uncultured Solirubrobacteraceae bacterium
ACGACGACAACGACGGTGCCGCGGACGGTGCCGACGCGTTCCCGACCGATCCCGACGAGCAGCTCGACACCGACGGCGACGGCCCGGGCAACCGGGCCGACACGGACGACGACAACGACGGCGTGGGCGACGGGGACGACGCGTTCCCGACCGATCCGAGCGAGCAGATCGACACCGACGGCGACGGCACCGGCAACAACGCCGACACCGACGACGACGGTGACCTGGTCTCTGACCAGGACGACGCGTTCCCGACCAATCCTGACGAGCAGACCGACACCGACCGGGACGGCCAGGGCAACCGGGCCGACACCGACGACGACAACGACGGCGTGACCGATCGGGACGACGCGTTCCCGACGGACTCGCGCGAGTCGGTCGACACCGATGGCGATGGCCAGGGCAACAACGCCGACGGCGACGACGACAACGACGGCGTCGATGACGGGGACGACGCGTTCGCGCTCGACGACGGCGAGCACGTCGACACCGACGGCGACGGCACCGGCAACAAGGCCGACACCGACGACGACGGCGACAGCGTCTCCGACGCCTCCGACGCGTTCCCGCTGGACGAGGACGAGTCGGTCGACACCGACGGTGACGGCCGGGGCAACAACGCCGATGGCGACGACGACGGCGACTCGATCGCCGACGGCGACGACAGCCACCCGCTCGACCCGACGGAATCCACGGACACCGATGGCGACGGGCAGGGCAACAACACCGATCCCGACGACGACAACGACGGCACCGCCGACGGCGACGACGCGTTCCCGACCGATCCGGACGAGAACACGGACACCGACGGCGACGGCACCGGCAACAGGGCCGACACCGATGACGACAACGACGGCGTCAAGGACGGCGACGACGCCTTCCCGACGAACTCGGCGGAGTCGACCGACACCGACGGCGACGGGCGCGGCAACAACGCCGACACTGACGACGACGGCGACGGCATCCCGGACAGCGCGGACAGCGATCCGCTGAACGGCGCGCGGAACGTCCCGACGACCAGGGACCAGTGCAACGGAGACGGCTACAAGGCCTTCTTCATCGGCACCGCCGCGTTCAAGAACCGGGGCGAGTGCGTCAGCTGGGTGGCGACGGGCGGCAAGACGAAGCCGACCGGCACCCGCTAGCAGCGTCAGGCGCGCATAAGGAAGGACCAGAGGCCCCGCTCCGGCGGGGCCTCTGTCGCTCTAGGGGCCTCCTACGACCATGGGCGCGGCGGGTTTCGAACCTGCGACCTCTCGCGTGTGAAGCGAGCGCTCTCCCACTGAGCTACGCGCCCGGGAAACGGGAGGCCCCAGAATAGCCCGCCGGGCGGGCCCCGCGGTTGGTGGTTGCGCGGGAGACGTTGCACTGCTGCAATCCGCCCCCACCATGGCGGAGCCCACGCGAACCGAGATCGACGGCGTCCCCGTCTTCCACGCCGACTCGGACCGTCCGCTCACCGCGGGGATCGTCTTCGGCGTCGGGCAGGCCCACGAGACGCTGACGACGCGCGGCATCACGCACCTCGTCGAGCATCTGGCGCTCGGGCCGCTGACGAGCGAGCACCGGCGCTGCAACGGCTGGGTCGGGCTGACGCTGACGGGCTTCGAGGTCGAGGGCGACCCCGGCGAGGTGCGCGACTTCTTCTACGGCGCCACGCGTGCACTTGCGGCGCTGCCGTTCGAGCGCCTGGACGCGGAGCGGCGCGTGCTGCGCACCGAGGATCAGCGCCACGGCGCGTCTCTCGGCGCGCTCGCGCACGGCCTGCGGTTCGGGCCCAAGACCTACGGCCTCGTCAACAGCGCCGAGCTCGGCCTCTACGAAGCGACGCCGGAGACGACCGACGCGTGGCGCGCCCGCCACTTCACGCGCGGCAACGCAGCGGTGTGGCTGTCCGGGCCGCCGCCCGAGGGGCTGGACCTGTCGGCGCTTCCCGAGGGCGAGCGCATGCCGCCGCCGGCACCCGAGCCCTACCCGTACCGCTATCCGGCCTGGTATCCGGGCGGCGACGCGTACGTGGCCGTCTCGCTCCTGGCGCCGCGGACCACCCCGCTGTGGGTGGCCGGCGCGATCCTGCGCGAGCGCTTGTACGAGCGCCTGCGCACGGCCGAGGGCCGCTCGTACGAGGTCTCGGTCGGCTACGACCCGCTCACCGCGACCGACGCCGAGATCCTGCTCGTCACCGACACGCTGCCCGAGGAAGCCGAGAGCGTCCGCGACGCCGTGCTGGTGGAGATGACCAAGCTCGCCCGCAGCGGTGCGACGCCGGAGGAGCTCGAGGACGTCCGCGAGCGGCGCCGGCGGGCCACAGGCGACCCTCGGTTCGAGGTCTCGCAGGCCGAGCAGTACGCGGTCCAGACCGTCCTCGGCGGCGACCCGGTCGCGGTCGACGACCTCGACCGCGAGCTCGAGGCGGTGGACGGCGCCGCGGTCGGGACCGCGCTGCGCGACGCGATCGACTCGGCGCTGTGGCTCGTGCCCGGCGCGATCGGCGTCCACGACCGCCGGATCCACGCCCTCCCGGGCGCGTCGGACTCGCGCGTCGACGGCCGCGCGTACCCGCGCGCGCCCGGCGTCCCCGACGAGATCGCCGACGACGTGCTCTACCTGGGGGCACAGGGCGTCAGCGAGGAGCAGCCGAACGGCGCGGTCATCACCGTCACGTTCGACGCCTGCCAGGCGGTGCAGGTCTTCGACGACGGCGCGCGCGTGCTGTGGGGCGACGACAGCATCCGGCTGTTCGTCCACCCGGCGATCTGGACCGACGGCGACCACGCCGTCGCGACGATCGACGAGCTCGCCGACCCTGCGCTCGTCGTGCGCATGGGGGAGGAGTCCGGCTACGAGCCGCCGATCGACCCCGCCAAGGCCAAGGCCGAGTCCGGCGGGCTGCTCAAGCGCCTGCGCCGCCGCAGCTGAGCAGCGCCGCCGATCACGCTTCCAGCAGTCCCCCGTAGACCGCGTCGGGATCGTTGAAGTACGCCCACGGGAAGTCGGTGCGCCGGGTCCCGAGGCGCTGCACGATCCGCTTCGCGTTGTCCTCGTCGCCGAACAGGTAGAAGCCCATCGCGAAGACGTTGAGCGCGTACACCGAGGGCAGGTCGTCGCTGAAGCCGTCGGCGAAGACGGACCGGTCGGCGGCCTCCTGGATCTCCTTGCGCACGCCCGAGCTGCCCCGGTAGGCGTCGTGGTCCTGGTCGTCGCGGCTGTTCATCGCGAGCCAGACCTCGATGTACGCCATCGGCACGACCGCCCGGGCGGCGGCGCCCGGGGGCGCCTCGCGGTCGGTCGTGTGCGCGAAGTCGACCGACTCCTCGTCCGAGCCGTACCACTTGGCGCACAGCGACTGCAGCAGCTGCATGTGGGTCTCGACGAGCCACGGCTGCCGGCGCTGGGCCTCCTCGTAGCGGATCCACAGCTCCTCCTTGGGGACCTGCAGCCCGCGGCCGCTCGTGAGCAGATGGCTCCACGGCACCGGGTCGGTCGGGTCCATCTCGGCGGCTTGGTGCAGGTCGTCCTCGGCGACGCGCAGCCGGTCGAAGAAGACCTCCCACGCGTCCTCCTCGACGTACTCGGAGAACGCGGCGCCGCGCGCCTCCCACGCGTGGCCGACCCAGTAGGCGCCGCGCGACAGCCGGGCCAGGTGGCTGTCAGGGTCGATCTCGACCCAGGCGTCGAAGAGCTTCTCGTGGCCGGGCACGTCGGTCAGCAGGTGGGTGAGCCGCTCGCGCTCGGCCGCGTCGGAGACCTCGGCGAGCGTGTCGCGGACGCCCTCGACGTGGTCGGTCCGGACCGCCTCGAGGAGCCGCGCCGCGCGCGCGTCCCCGGACGAGAGATCAACGGGAACGCCCTGCGGCTGCTTGCGACGGAAGAACGGCATCGCGGCAGCCTAAGCAGTCAGCCCGTTCCATGAGCCGTCCGGACGGCTAGACTCGACAGCGGACCGTGCTAGGCGGGGAGGTAGCGGCGCCCTGTACCTGCAATCCGCTCTAGCGGGGCTGAACTCCCTCCCGAGGGTTGCCGGCCCCGGGGCCAGCAGCGCCGGAAGTGGCGTCGATGGCTCGGGTCCCGTGCGATGTCGGCCCGTGAACCAGGTCAGGTCCGGAAGGAAGCAGCCTTAAGCGATCGTCGGCAGGCGCAACGGGACAGCCCGAGCCGGAGCCACGACCGACGCATAGCGCCCGGGACCGCATCACGACGGAGGGTGCACGGTCCGCTTTCTCACGACATGGATCACCTTGAAGTGGCTCGCGTCGACGACGGGTGACCGCGACCCGTCGTCGTTCTGGCCGTAGCGCCAGACGACGTCGAGGCCGGCTGCGCGCAGGCCGCGATCGATGTCCTCGTCGAGGTGGTGGTGCTGGATGTGGACGCTGCGGATCGGCGGCTCGCCGGCATCATCGCGCGGCACCACGTCGAGCTCGGCGACGGCCCGGGTCCCGTCGAACGTCCCTGTCCAACGGAACGTCGCCCGGTCGCGCTCGCGGGTCTGGTCGACGGCGAAGTGGTCGCGGAACCCCACCGGCGTGTTGGTGTCGAACACCAGGATGCCGCCCGGCCGCAGGTTCGCGGCGATCCGCTGGAGCGCTCGCGCGAGCGCGCGCGCGGACAACAGGCAGTTCATCGCGTCGTTCGCGCACAGCGCGACGTCGAACTCGCCTAGCACCGGGAGCCGGGTCATGTCCGCGACGTGCAGCTCGACCCGGTCGCCCAGACGGCGACGCGCGACCTCGATCATCTCCGCCACCGCATCGACGCCCACGGCCTCGAGCCGCTCGTCGTCCTCGAGCAGCGGCGCGAGGCTCTTGCCGGTCCCGCACGCCACGTCGAGCAGCCGTGCTCCGGTGCCGCCGTGCTCGCGCGCCAGCCCCGCCAGGCCCCGGATCCACGTCGCGTAGCCGGGGTGCTCGGTGTAGGCGTCGTAGAAGGGCGCGAAGCACCGATATCCCTCGCTGGCTGCGTGTTCGGTCAGGGCCATGACTTGCAGGACCGTCTGACTTGTCAGAAGCGTTCCAGGTCTGATGAACCTGGCGCATACCTATTCAACGAGTCCCGCATGGGACTGGCCGGCCCTCCGAGGCCGTGGCCTTGCCGTCGCCCGCCGCATGCTCCGCTCCCCCGAGGAGGCCGAGGAGGTCGTGCAGGACGCGATGCTGCGCGCGTGGCGCGCACACGACCGGTGCGGCAACCCTGAGTCACCGGGCCCGTGGTTCCTGGCCATCGTCCGCAACGAGGCGCTGCGACGCCTGTCCGGCCGGACCGCCGTGTATCTGGAGGACATGACGATCGTCGACGTGCACGCCGGGGGGGCGGGTGACGACGCCGATCTGCGGATCGACGTGTCGCGCGCGCTCTCGCATCTCGACGCCGTCGACCGGGCCCTGGTCGAGCAGCGTTACGGCGCCGACTTGACCTACACGATGTTGGCCGAGGCGTTCCAAATGCCCGAGGGAACGGTTAAGGTACGGTTGCACCGAGCGCGAAAGCGCCTTCGAGCAGTACTGGAGGAGACCCATGCCCACGCGTGACAAGAAGTCCCGCCGGTCCGACGTCGACGTCGACGTCGTCAAGGCGATTGGCCATCCGCTCCGAATGCAGCTGCTGACGAGGCTCAACGAGCGCGTCGCCAGCCCGGTGGAGCTCGCGCGCGAGCTGGGGGAGTCCGTGCAGCTGGTGAGCTACCACGTGCGGATCCTGCGCGACCTCGGGTTCGTCGAGCTCGTGAGCACGACGCCGCGTCGCGGCGCGATCGAGCACCACTACCGCGCGATCCGCCGGGCGCTGTTCACGGACGCGGACTTCGAGGCGCTCCCCGCCAACGCCCGGTCGAACCTCTCCGGGAGCGTGCTCGAGGAGATGTTCCGGCATGCCGCGGACGCGATCCAGGCGGGCATGTTCGAGGGTGACGCGAAGACGAACCTCACGGTCGCCAAGCACACGCTCGACGAGGAGGCCTGGGAGAAGCTCGCAGCGAAGGTCGCCGAGGTGTGGGAGTACGCGAACGAGCTCGAGGCCGAAGCGCTCGTACGGATCCAGAAGGGGGCGGAGGGCTTCACGGGCGTCCTGAACGTGCTGCTGTACCCGGCCGCGCCGCCCGACGCGAAGGCCGGCAAGGGCGCTTCGGGCAAGAAGAAGAAGAGCTAGGCCGACGGGAGGCGGCGGGTTCTCCGCCGCCGGATGGCATGGTTCCCGGGGTGGTGCACCCCCGGAGCGTCTACTGGAGACGGCGTGCGGTCGCGATCGCGATCCTCGTCGCGCTCGTCGCGCTGCCGTTCGTCGCGTTCGGTCGAGGCGGCGACGAGCCGTCCGCGAGCGACGACACGGCCCGCGCGCCGGAGACACGCCGCGACGAGCCCACGCCCATCGAGCTGCCCCGCGGCGGCCGGCGGATCTTCCCCGACTTCCGTGTCGTCGGGTTCTACGGCGCGCCGCAGGACGACGAGCTCGGCGTGCTCGGGATCGGCAAGCCCTCGACCGTCGCGCGCAAGCTCGAGCGCGTCGCCAAGGCGTACGCGCGCAAGACGCGCCCGGCGCTCCCCGCCTTCGAGCTGCTGGCGACGGTCGCCGCGGCCGATCCCGGCGCCGACGGCAAGTACATCCTGCGCCAGGACGACGCGACGATCGAGCGCTACCTCAAGGCGGCCCGCCGCGCGAAGGCGCTGCTCGTGCTCGACATCCAGCCGGGCCACGCGGACTTCATGACCGAGGCGCGCAAGCTCGAGAAGTGGCTGCGCGAGCCCGACGTGAGCCTGGCGCTCGACCCGGAGTGGCACACGCCGGGCGCGACGCCGGGGAGCGTCATCGGCTCGGTGAGCGCGGAGAAGGTCAACGAGGTCGGCGCCTGGCTGTCGGGGATCGTCCGCGAGCGGCGGCTGCCGGAGAAGCTCTACGTCCTGCACCAGTTCACCGCCGACATGATCAAGAACAAGGAGCGCGTCAAGAAGTACCCGGGGCTTGCCGTGACGTTCAACGTCGACGGGTTCGGCGACCGCCCCAACAAGCGCTCGAAGTACAACGCCTTCACGCGCGAGGCCGTCCGGTTCCACGACGGCTTCAAGCTCTTCTACCGCGAGGACACGAACCTCATGAAGCCCCGGCAGGTGCTCGCGCTCCAGCCGCCGCCGGACTTCGTCGTCTACGAGTGACGGTCAGCGGGCGCCGGTGCAGCCGCCGCCGGAGACCGTGGTGTACGAGAACACCGTCCACGAGCGGTTGCCGGCGACGCGCTGGAGCGTCGACGGGACCGCCGGCAGCGTCTGGTCGCGGTCGCGCGGGTCGAAGACGAAGCGGTCGGCGACCTCCTCGGACGCCGGGGTCACGTACGTGTTGGCCTTCAGCAGGCGTCCGACCTCGATCTCGCGGGGCTCGAGCCCCTCGAACCGCAGCGCGAGGTGGGGGACAGGCCGCCGGTTCGGGACCGCGACCGGGGGGCAGCTCAGAGCGGCGTCGGGCAGCGCGTCGAGGTCGGCGAGGATCTGCTCCTGGATGCCGAGCGAGCGCTCGAGGCGGTCCAGACGCTGGAACTGGTTCGGTACGAACGCGAGAAGGAACACCACGAAGGCGGCGGCCACGACCCGCTGCTTCGGAATGCTCACGATCGCGACGATCGCGCCTCCCGCCAGCGCGCACGCGAGCGCGGCCGGCAGCAGCATGTACCGCGTGATGATCGGCAGGCCCGCGGTGGCCAGCAGCGCGAACGCCGCCAGCGCGAGGACGATCGCGGCGAGCGCGATCCAGATCCGCTTGCGGTAGGCGAGGTAGGCGCCGAACAGCATGCACACGAGCACCGGCTCGCGCACGATCTCGCCGAGCCGGAACGGGCCGTAGAGGACGAGGTCGACCGGTCCGGTGCGGCGGCCGAGCTCCGCCGTGTTCTGTCGCGTGCCGCGCACCGACCACAGCGGGTCGCCCGTGATGAGCTGGTCGTGGAGCACCCACAGGACGGGCGCCACGGCGGCGAGCCCGAGCAGCCGCCAGTCGCGCAGCCACAGGACGTAGGCGCCCGAGAACAGCCACGCCTCCGGGCGCAGGAGGCCGGCGAGCGCGAGCAGGACGAGCACCGGCCAGCCGGCGCGCGGACGCCGGACCTCGATGAGCAGCGCGCCGAGGACGAGCGCGAGGTACGGGACGTCGACGTAGGCGCGCAGCCCGAAGCTGAGGACGGGCTCGCGGGTCAGGAACAGGACCGCGGCGACGATCCCCGCCGCCAGCCCGAACCACTCCTGGGCCAGGCGCAGCACGAGGAACCCGGCGATCGCCAGCCACAGGAACGCCAGCAGCTCGGCCCCGCCGGGGTCGAGCACCATGCCGACGACGTTCGCCAGCGGGTGCGGCGTGGGGGCCAGCGGGACCTCGAGGTCGGGCGCGCGGCCGCTCGCGAGGTCGTCGCCCCACAGCAGCGCGTAGGCGGTGTCGTAGTTGACGAACGCGTGCCCGCCGAACAGGAGCGCGATGAGGCCCGCTACGAGCGCGCAGATGACGATGGGGACGGCGAGTCGCACGGCCGCGTCAAGCTACTCTGGACCGGTCTTGTCCGCCCCCTCGCTGTACCGCCGCCACCGCCCCCGCACGTTCGCGGACGTCGTTGGCCAGGAGCACGTCGTCCGCACGCTGCGCAACGCGGTGGAGCAGGGCAAGGTCCACCACGCGTACATGTTCGTGGGCACCCGGGGGACCGGGAAGACGTCGATGGCGAAGATCCTCGCCGCCTGCCTGAACTGCGAGCACGGCCCGACCGTCGACCCCGACGGCACGTGCTCGGCGTGCGTGGCGATCGCCAACGCGACGTCGATGGACGTCATCGAGATGGACGCCGCGTCCAACAACTCGGTCGACGACATCCGCGAGCTGCGCGAGGGCGTCTCGTTCGCCCCGCTGAGCGGGCGCCACAAGGTGTACATCCTCGACGAGGCGCACATGCTGACGAACCAGGCATGGAACGCATTCCTCAAGACGCTCGAGGAGCCGCCGCCGAACACGGTCTTCGTGCTCGCGACCACCGAGGCGAACAAGATCCTGCCGACGGTCGCCGACCGCTGCCACCGCTTCGACTTCACGCGGCCGACGGTCGAGCAGATCGCTACGGTCCTGCGGCGCGTCGCCCAGCAGGAGTCGATCGAGATCGGCCCCGACGCGCTGGCGCTCGTGGCCCGGCACGCGACCGGCTCGTTCCGCGACGCGCTCGGCACGCTCGAGCAGCTCGTCACGTACTCGGGTGCCTCGATCGCGCTCGACGACGTGCTCGCCGTGCTCGGCCTCGCGGACGCCGACCTGCTCTTCGAGTCGCTCGACGCGCTGGCGTCACACGACCCGCGGCGCGCCCTGCTGGCCGCGGCCAAGCTGTCGGAGAGCGGCCGCGACGCGAGCGCGTTCATCCGCGACCTCGAGTCCCATGCGCGCGACCTGCTCGTCGTCGGGACGCTCGGCGAGGTCCCGGCCGAGATCGCGATGACGCCCGACCGCGACGCCCGGCTGTCCGAGCAGGCCGGCCGGGTGCCGCGCCGCGACGTCATCCGGCTGCTCGAGCTGCTCGCCGATGCACTCGAGGCGATCAAGGCAGGAGCCGAGGCGCGGATCCAGCTCGAGCTCGCGCTCGTCAAGGCTGCGCAGCCGGCGGTCGACGCGACGACGACCGCGCTCCTGTCGAGGCTGGAGCGGCTCGAGGCCGCGCTGGCCGCCGCCCCGGCCGTCTCCGCCGCGGCTCCGGTCGCCCCGGCGCAGACAGCATCAGCGAGTGAAGCGGAGCCCGCGATGCCGCGGCCCTTCGACGAGGCGCCACGGCAATCCGAAGCACCTTCCTCACCAGCCGCAGTTCCCCAGGCTCCCGCGGCGGTACCGCATACCGGCGAAGCTCCGTCCAACGGCGCGGCGCTCCGAGCCGTGCCCGACGAGACCGAGACCGAGACCGAGGCCCCCGGCGCCGCAGCGGCTCACGCGACCTCCGTCGCCACCGTCGAGGTCGAGCAGGCCCCCGAGGAGGTCGCTGCCGCCGTCCACGCGGTCCACGCCGCGCCCGGCGCTCCCGACCTCGACGGGCTCAAGGCCGTCTGGCCCGCGGTCGTCGACGCGGTCAAGACCGAGAACGGGATGCTCGCCGCCGCGCTGGCCCAGGCGACGCCGTGCGAGCTCGAGGGCGAGAACCTCGTCGTCGGCTTCGGCATCAGCGACTCGTTCTACAAGCGCAAGGCCGAGGACACGGCCTGCCGCCAGCTCGTCAACCAGGCCCTGCGCACGCTGACCGGCGCGTCGTTCAAGCTCACGTACGAGCTGCGCGACGCGACGGCCGAGGAGAGCGCGCCCACCGCCATCTCCTAGGAGGATCTCGTCGCGAAGCTGCGCGCCGAGTTCGACGCGGAGGAGATCGTGCCCGACGACCCCGAGGTGACCACGTAGACATGCCGCAGCCGCCGAACCTGCAGAAGATGCTTGCCGAGGCGCAGGCGATGATGGCCGCCCAGCAGGAGGCCCAGGAGGCGCTCAAGGAGGAGCGCGTCGAGACCTCCGCCGGTGGCGGGATGGTCAAGGTCGTCGCGTCGGGCGACATGCGCATCCAGGAGATCCGGCTCGAGCCCGAGGCCGTCGATCCCGACGATGTCGAGATGCTGCAGGACCTCGTCCTCGCGGCGGTCAACCAGGCGCTGTCGCAGGCCGAGGAGATCGCGGCCAAGAAGATGGAGGGCGCCTCCGGCGCCGGCGGGTTCGACCCCGCCAGCGCGCTCGAGTCGCTCGGGCTGGGCGGCGGCCTCGGCGCACTCGGCGGCGGCGGCGCGCCCGGCGGTCTCCCGGGCGGGATGCCTCCCGGCGGCGGCAACCGTGCCGCCCGCCGCGCGAAGAAGAAGTAGCTCTCCCGTTGTACGCACCGCCCGTCCAGCGCCTGATCACCGAGCTCGGCAAGCTGCCGGGCATCGGCCAGCGCACCGCGCAGCGCCTCGCCTTCCACGTGCTCCGCGCGTCGCCCGAGGACGCGATGGCGCTCGCCGACGCGATCCGCGAGGTCAAGGAGAAGATCGTGCTGTGCGAGGTGTGCTTCAACCTCGCCGACGAGCCGCGCTGCCGGATCTGCCAGGACGAGCGGCGCGATGCCGACCAGATCTGCGTGGTCGAGGAGCCCGGCGACGTGATCCCGGTCGAGCGCACCCACGAGTACCGCGGGCGCTACCACGTGCTCGGCGGCGCGCTGAGCCCGATCGACGGCGTCGACCCCGAGGACCTGAAGATCGGCGAGCTCTACCGCCGGATCGACGAGGGCGGGATCCGCGAGGTCGTGCTCGCGACGAACCCGACGACGACCGGCGAGGCGACCGCGCTCTTCATCGCCGAGGGCGTGCGCGAGCGCGCGCCGTCGGTGACGGTCACCCGCCTCGCGAGCGGGCTGCCGGTCGGCGGCGACCTCGAGTACGCCGACGAGGTCACGCTGGGCCGCGCGCTCTCGGGCCGCCGCGCGGTGTGACCGACAAGCCCTGCGTCTTCTGCGACATCGTCGCGGGACGCACGCCCGGCCACGTCGTCCTCGACGACGACGACTTCCTCGCGTTCCTCGACATCCGGCCGCTCTTCCCCGGCCACGTGCTGCTCGTGCCGAAGGCGCATCACGAGGCGATCTGGGACCTGCCGCCAGAGCTCCACGGTCCGATGCTGGAGCGCACGCAGCGGCTGAGCGTCGCCGTCCGCGAGGCGACGGGGTCGACGGGGATCTTCAACGCGATGAACAACATCGTCAGCCAGTCGGTCCCGCACCTGCACATGCACGTCGTGCCGCGCAACCCGAAGGACGGCCTGCGCGGGTTCTTCTGGCCGCGAACGAAGTACGCGAGCGACGAGGAAGCGGCGAAGATCGCAGCCCGCATCGCCGAACGTACGTGAAGCCGGGCTATAGCCCGGCACGACGTACGTTCGCGGCTCTCTAGCGGCGCAGCGCGTTGACCCGGCGGACCGCCTCGTCGAGACGCTCGCGCTTGATCTCGCCGCGCTTCACCGCATCGACGATCGCGCGGTGGGCGATGTCCTGCTCCTCGCGGCCTCCGGCGATGAGGAGCAGGTCGCAGCCGGCCTTGAGCGCTTGGACCGCCGCCTCGCCGACGCCGCCTCCGGTCGCGGCGGTGACCGCGACGAGGTCCGCGCTGATGATCGCGCCCTTGAACCCCAGACGGGCGCGCAGGAGGCGGATCGCCTCGGGCAGGAGCGTCGCCGGCGTGACGCCGTCCCACGCCGCGTAGAGCGCGGCCGACATCTGGATCGCGGGGGCGTAGGCGCTCGAGGCGGCGAACGGCCGCAGGTCGCGGGCGACGAGCTCGTCGAGGGAGAGCCCGACGGTGGCCGCGCCGGCGAGCGGATCCTGCGACGCGGCGCCCTCGCCGGGGAACCGCCCGGGCGCGGGCTTGACGCGCGCGTCGATCCAGCCGCCGACCGCGGCGCGCACGAACCGCGCGGCGATGAGCTCGTCGTCGCTGAAGGCGCGCTCCTCCGACGGGCCGCCGCCGACGCCGAGGTCGGCCGAGGGCGCCAGCACCAGCCCGATGCCGGCCTCCGCCACGCGCCGTCCGGCCTCGCGCGCCTCGCGCCGGACCTCCTGCTGGGTGCCGTCGATGCCAAGTTCGACCTGGGCGGCCGGCCCGAGCCGCCCGAGCTCGGCCGGGTCGGCCGCCATCAGCGGCGTTTCGTGCTTGGCCCGGCGGGCCGCGCGGGCGGCCGCACGGCGCAGGCCGCGCAGCTGGGACGGCGAGACGTAGTTGTCGCCGCTGACCAGCAGCGCGCCCCAGTCGCGCGCGCCGAAGCGCCGGCGCAGCCGCGAATTCGGGCCCCGTCCCTCGAAGCCGACGGCCATGACCTTCGCGGCGGCGCGGTCGAGCGGCAGGCGCTTCGGGCCGTCGCGCTCGGGCGCGAGCACGGGCCGCAGGGCGTCGAGCAGCGGCACCTGGCGCGCGGCGCGGTCGCCCTCTCGGAACTTGGATCCGGCCTCGGTTCCGGGCCGCAGCCGCTCGCCCTCCGAGCCGCCGTCGCCGGCCGGGTCGGTGACGAACACCACGAGCGCCGCGATCGCCATCAGCAGCCCGGCGAGCGCGAGCAGCCGCCGGGGACCCACCCGCCTATCCTCCACGCGCATGGCAGGGCAGACCGTGGTCATGAAGTTCGGCGGCACGTCGGTTGCGGACGCGTCGCGGCTCAAGCGCGCCGCCGAGCGGATCGTTCAGAAGCACGACGAGGGCTTCGACGTCGTCGCGGTGCTGAGCGCGCGCGGCAAGGAGACAGACCGGCTGATCGCCGACGCCTTCGAGATCTCGCCCAGCCCCGATCCGCGCGAGATGGACATGCTCCTCTCGACGGGCGAGCGTGTCTCGTGCGCGCTGTGCGCGATGGCCATCAACGACCTCGGGCATCGCGCCATCTCCCTGACCGGCTCACAGGCGGGGATCGTGACAGACACGTCGCACACCAAGGCGCGCATCCTCGACGTGCGGGCGGACAGGATCCGCGAGGCGCTCGAGACGGGCGCCATCGTGCTCGTCGCCGGCTTCCAGGGCGTCTCGACCGCGAAGGACGTCACGACGCTCGGGCGCGGCGGCTCAGACACCACCGCGGTCGCGCTCGCCGCGGCGGTCGGCGCGGACGTCTGCGAGATCTACACCGACGTCGACGGCGTCTTCACCGCCGACCCGCGGATCGTCCCCGACGCGCGCAAGCTGCCGATGGTCACGTTCGAGGAGATGCTCGAGATGGCCGCGTCCGGCGCGGGCGTCCTCCAGCTGCGCAGCGTCGAGTACGCGCGCAACCACGGGGTCCGGATCCACTGCCGATCGAGCTTCCACGACCGGCCCGGTACCGTTGTCGTCGGAGAC
>CADCVT010000332.1 GCA_902806215.1 uncultured Solirubrobacteraceae bacterium
ATCGTGTTCTTGGTGGAAAGGTACACGGGATAGTTGCGGGCCAGGCCGTAGTTGAAGCAGGCGCGCGCGAAGCCCTCGATGGAGGCGCGGGTGTTGTGCATACCCATCGCCACGCCGGCGCCGCGGAAGCTGAACACCTCCAGCACCTCGTGCTCGCCGCCGCCGGGGAAGTCGAAGACGTCGATCTCCGTCGCGTCGCTCCCGTCCGCAGGGGTGAACGTCATCGTGAACTTGCCGGGGCCCGGGACCACGAAGTCCTCGGCGCGGTACTGGTCGCCGAACGCGTGACGGCCGATGATGATCGGCTTCGTCCAGCCCGGCACGAGGCGCGGGATGTTCGAGATCACGATCGGCTCGCGGAAGATCACCCCGCCGAGGATGTTGCGGATCGTCCCGTTGGGCGAGCGGTACATGCGCTTGAGGCCGAACTCCTCGACGCGCGCCTCGTCGGGGGTGATCGTCGCGCACTTCACGCCGACGCCGTACTGCTTGATCGCGTTGGCGGCGTCGACCGTGATCTGGTCGTCCGTCGCGTCGCGGCTCTCGATGCCGAGGTCGTAGTACTTCAAGTCGACGTCGAGGTAGGGAAGGATCAGCTGGTCCTTGATGAACGACCAGATGATCCGCGTCATCTCATCGCCGTCGAGCTCGACGACGGGGTTCTTCACTGGGATCTTCGCCATGGCGGCGCGGACACTACCCAGGCAGGCCCGGGCGTGATCCGTCCAATCGATCTTGCCGCCGCTCAATTTCGGGTGGGGAGCGGCCGACCACACGGGGGCAATGACGGTCATCCCCGACGGAACCGGAAGCACGCAGCGGATCGCGGTCCTCGAGGACCCCGAGAGCGCCGCCCTGCTCCAGCGCATGCTCGAGGCGGCCGGCTACCAGGACGTCCACACGCCCGCCGAGCAGTTCGCGCTCGACCGCCTGCTCGAGACCGGCGACACCGATCTCGTGGTCCTGGACCTCCAGATCCCCGGCGCCGACGGCTTCGCCGTCCTCGAGCGCGTCGTCCAGACCGGCGTCCCCGTCCTCGTGCTCACCGCCGACGACACGCCGACCACGCGCCGCCGCGCGCTCGGCCTCGGCGCCCGCGACTTCGTCACCAAGCCGCTCGACCGCGTCGAGGTGCTCCTCCGCGTCGGCAACCTGCTCCAGACGCGGCGCCTGCAGCGCGCGCTCGAGGACCGCAACCAGGATCTCCAGCGCTGGGTCCGCGCGCGGACCGCCGACCTCGAGGACGCCCGGCGCGAGACGCTCGAGCGCCTGGCCATGGCCGCCGAGTACCGCGACGACGACACGCAGCAGCACACCAAACGCGTCGGCCGCACTGCCGCCCTGCTGGCCAAGCAGCTCGGGCTGAGCGCCGAGACCGTCGAGCACCTGCGCTTCGCCGCGCCGCTGCACGACGTCGGCAAGATCGGCATCCCCGACGCCGTCTGGCTCAAGCCCGGCGGCCTCACCGAGCACGAGCGCAGGATGCTCGAGCAGCACACCGACATCGGTGCGCGGATCCTCAGCGGCAGCCGCTCGCCGATCCTGCGCCTGGCCGAGCAGATCGCCAAGACCCACCACGAGCGCTGGGACGGCACCGGCTACCCGCGCGGCCTCGCCGGCGACGCGATCCCGCTGGCCGGCCGCATCACCGCCGTCGCCGACGTCTTCGACGTGCTCGCGCACCCGCGCCCGCACAAGAAGGCGTGGCCGCTGGAGCGCGCGGTCGAGGAGATCCTCGACCAGGCCGCCCGCCAGTTCGACCCCGAGGTCGTCGCGGCGTTCCGCCGCCTCGACGCGCGGTCGCTCCTCGAGCCCGTCGAGGACCCCACCGCGCTGCGTCGCGTCGCCTGAGCAGTTGCAGCATCTCAAGTTGACGCGCCGGCGTCCGATCGCTCGGGATGCATGGACGAGCGTGGGTTCACCCTTGTAGAGCTGCTCGTCGGCATGACGATCCTCGTCGGCGTGATGATGGCGACGTTCTCGGTGCTCGACGACTCGACGCGCATTGCCTCGCGCGACAACGAGCGATCGTCGGCGATCGACGAGGCGCGGGTCGGCGTGGACCGCATGGTCCGCGAGCTGCGCCACGCACGGCAGGTCACCACCGCCACGCCCCAGGTGCTGAACGTGACGGTGCTGCGGCGCGGGATCGACCAGCAGGTCGAGTTCAACTGCTCGACGACGATGCCGGCGCCCGACAACGCACTGCGGCGGTGCACACGTTCCGTCGCGGGCGGCCCCGGCGAGGTGCTCGTCGACCGCATCCGGACGATCGGCACCTCCGACACCTCCGCGTTCACCTACACCCCGTCGACCGGGACCCCACGCCACGTGGCCGTCCGCCTGGCCGTCGCGGTCGACGGCGGCAAGAAGGGCGGCTACCGCGAGAGCCTCGTGCTCACCGACGGGACGAGGCTGCGCAATGTCCCGTAGCCGACTGTGCGCCGAGGACGGCATGAGCATGGTCGAGGCGATGGTCGCCATCGCCGTGCTGATCGTCGGCCTCCTGGCGACGTTCGTCGTGCTCGACGGCTCACGCGAGCTGACGACGGTGAGCGAGCGCAAGCAGGTCGCGGTGCACCGCGCCGAGGACCAGCTCGAGCGTCTCAAGACGATCTCCTTCGCGAGGCTCGAGCTCGCCTCGACGCCCGTCTGCCCCACCCCCTGCCCGGCGAACGACCCGCGGACCCAGGTCACCGGTACGAACTACGACTGGGACGCGAGCTCGGCGAGCAACCCCGCCGAGCCGCTGGTCGTCGTCGGCGCGACGCCGAACCCCGACGCGATCACGTCGCACACGACGTGGAGCGACGGACGCTTCACCGGGACCCTCGACGTCTTCGTGACGGCCGCCGGCACCGACCTCAAGCGCGTCACCGTCGCCGTCAAGCTGGACGGCGCCACCGAGCCGCGGCGCCCGATCCTCCTCTCCACCCTCGTGAGCAGACAGGCCGCACCGTGATCAACCGGCTTCGCGACGAGACCGGCCTCGGCCTGCCGCTGGCCATGGGCGTCCTCCTGATCGTCATGGGCCTCGCCGCCTGGTCGGTCTCGGTCGCCGACCAGCTGCACCGCTCGTCGGAGCGCGACCGCGGCGCCAAGCGCGCGCTCGGCCCGGCCGACGCGGGCGTCCAGCGCGCCGCGTGGCGCCTGGCCCAGACGACGCCGTCGGCCGTCAGCGCGACCCAGTGCGTCGTCAGCAGCACCACGGGTGACACCGTCGCGACGGCGTCCGCGAACGGCTCGTGCCCCGCCGCGCCCGTCGCGACCTCGATGGGCAACGGCAGCTCCTACAGCTACACCGTCACCGGCGTGCTGCCGCCCGGCGCGACGTGCGCCGGCGAGACCGTCGCCGCCGGCACCTACACGCGTTGCGTCACGGCGACCGGCACGTCGAACGGCGTCCCCGCGAACATCACGCGCCGTGTCCAGACGCGGCTGCGCGCGACGGTGGTCCCGCTGTTCCCGCCGGTGGGCGTCGTCGGAGAGGACCACGTCCGCATCAACAACAACGACATCAACTTCCGGACGTGCCCGGGCGACCCCGGCGGGATCGTCGGCTCGAACGGTCTGGTCTCGACGGTCAACGAGGTGCACTTCGACGCCGCGTGCGGCCCGTACCGGCAGTCGTGGAGCATCAGCGTCGCGCCCGGCGCGCCGAACCCGACCTACGGCGGCGGCACCACCCCCAATCCCGTCCCGACCGTGCCGCGGTCACAGCCCTGGGCCTTGCCGGACATCGCCCCGTGGCCGACCGCCGCAGACGACAACAACGAGAGCATCGTCGCCGGGGGCGGCGTCGTGTGGAGCGCGGCGACGCGTGACCTCACGCTGACGACCAACCTCACGCTCGGGGCCGGGACCTACGTCTTCTGCTCGCTGTACCTGGGCAACGGAGGCCGGATCATCCTCGCCGGTGGCGCGAAGGTGAAGATCTACATCGACTCGCCGACGCGACCTGGCTCGGGCTGCGCGGCCGGCACCGGCTTCCTGCGTGCGCAGAACAGCAACGGCATCAACTGGCCCGGCGGCAACGACGACGCCAAGGCGGCCGCCGCGCGGAACCTGCACATCTTCGCCTACGGCAACATGGCCTACGACGACAACTCGTCACTGACGCAGTGCGGCGAGTCGCTGGCGTGGGGCTCGATCATCTTGTGCCGCTCGGGCAACGTCGCGGGGGTGCTCTACGCCCCCAACGCGCGTGTCTTCCTGAACAACGGCGTGGAATGGGTCGGCGCGATCGCGGCCTGGCGGGTCGGCATGAACAACACGGTCACCTTCCGCTTCCCCAGCGGCCTCGACGACGGGACCGGCGGAACCGCGGGCGCCTACCAGGCCGTGCGGTGGACCGAGTGCCCGAGCACCGGCACCGGCACCTCCTGTTGACCTAGGCTGTCGCCCTATGGCGGCGACGCACGACGTGACCAACCAGGTTCCCCCGCTCGAGGGTCTGGACCTCTTCTCCACGAACCGGCCGCTCGTCGAGGCGCTCGAGCGCGAGGGCGCGGGCTGGGCGGCCGGCCAGTGCGCCGAGGGCGGCCGGGCCTGGGGCGGCGAGCCGCTCGAGTGGGGCCGCCTCGCCAACGAGCACCCGCCGAAGCTCAAGACGCACGACCGCTACGGCCACCGGATCGACGAGGTGGAGTTCCACCCCGCCTGGCATCAGCTCATGGCGCTCTCCTCCGCGCAGGGCGTGCACGCGCTGCCGTGGACGTCGGAGCGCACCGGCGCGCACGTCGCCCGCGCGGCGATGAGCATGGCCCCCGGCCAGGTCGAGGCCGGCCACGGCTGCCCGATGACGATGACGTTCGCGGCCGTCCCCGCGCTGCGCGCGACGCCCGAGCTCGCTGCCGAGTGGGAGCCGCTGCTCACCGCGCCGGGCTACGACGGCACGCTGCGCGCGCCGCACGACAAGACGTCGGCCAAGTGCGGCATGGCGATGACCGAGAAGCAGGGCGGCTCGGACGTGCGCGCGAACTCGACGTTCGCCGAGCGCATCGCCGGCGACGAGTACGCGATCACCGGCCACAAGTGGTTCTGCTCGGCGCCGATGTGCGACCTCTTCCTCGTCCTCGCGCAGGCCGACGAGGGCGTGACCTGCTTCGCGGTCCCGCGGATCCTCCCCGACGGCACCCGCAACGTCTTCCGCCTGCAGCGCCTGAAGGACAAGCTCGGCAACCGCTCCAACGCGTCGAGCGAGGTCGAGTTCGAGGGCACGTGGGGACGGCTCGTCGGCGAGCCCGGCCGCGGCGTGCCGACGATCATCGAGATGGTCGCCCACACGCGCCTGGACTGCGTGATCGGGAGCACCGCCGGCATGCGCTGGGCGGTCGCCAACGCCACCTGGCACGCCTCGCACCGCAGCGCGTTCGGCCGCACGCTCTCAGACCAGCCGCTGATGCAGAACGTCCTTGCCGACCTGTGCATCGAGTCGGAGGCCGCGACCGCGCTGGCGATGCGGCTGGCGCGCTCCTACGACGAGCACGACCAGCCGCTCAAGCGCCTCGGCACGGCGATCGCGAAGTACTGGGTGTGCAAGCGCCAGCCGAGCCTGGTCGCCGAGGCGATGGAGGTCCTCGGGGGCAACGGCTACGTCGAGGAGTCGGGCATGCCGCGCATCTACCGCGAGGCGCCGCTCAACTCGATCTGGGAGGGCTCGGGCAACGTCAACGCGCTCGACGTCCTGCGCGCGCTCGCGAAGCAGCCCGTGCTGCTCGAGGGCTACCTCGCCGAGGTCGACGAGGCGCGCGGCGCCGACCCGCGGCTCGACGCGTACGTCGCGGGGCTGCGCGACGAGTTCGCCGACGTCGACTCGATCGAGGTGCGCGCCCGCCGCGTCGTCGAGAAGCTCGCGCTCGCGCTGCAGGGCTCGCTGCTCGTGCGCAACGCACCGCACGCGTTGGCCGACGCGTTCTGCGCGTCCCGGCTCGCAGGCGACGGCGGCCTCGCGTTCGGGACGCTGCCGCCGGACACGGACTTCACGGCGATCGTCGATCGCCACCTGCCGGTCGCCGCGTAGTCCCGATACTTCAACGGGCGCCGACCGTTGTGGTCGCCGTGTATCGGATCCTGCTCGCCTGCCTCGCGCTCGTCGTGCTCCTCGCCTCGGCGGCTTCGGCCGAGGCGGCCTGCCGCGTCACCGACGCGTCGCCGCGCTACTCGAAGGAGCTGAGCCGTGGCGTGCTGCGGGTCTGCGACCACCGGTCCGGCCGCCGGCGGGAGGTCGCCCGCGGCGTGGCCGACGTCGCCGCCGCCGGACCGCGGGTTGCGTTCGCCTCGGTGCGCCGCGCTCGCGCGACCATCGGTGTCCTCGACCAGCGCACGGGCCGTGTCGTCCGCAGGATCGACGGCGGCCCGGTGCGGCCCGGCCCGTTGACCGTCGCACTGACGACGAAGGGCGATGTGGCCTTCCTCGTGCGGCGATCGACGAAGCGGTTCGTCCTCGGTGCGGTTGCCGCCTCCGGGGCGCGGCTGGGGACGAGGTCCGGCGTGGTCCTGACCGACCTCGTCATCGAGGACGACACGACGGTGCGCTACCGCGAGCAGGGCTCGTTGCGCTGGTTCGACCTGCGGCGCCCGCTCGTCCGCGACGGGTGCCCGGTCCGTTCCGGGTTCTCGCCCGTCTTCGACACCGGCGACATGCTCGTCACGGCGCGCCGGTACCCCGGGAGCATCACCACCACGGTCACGCGCGCCTGCCTGCGCTCCACCGGCCGCGACCCGGTCGTCGCGATCGACGAGGAGGAGGAGAGCTACTACTTCTTCCGGCGCGCCCTGGCGGCGCGCGCGGGCTGGGTCGTCGTGCGGACCGCCAACGGGACGAAGTACGGCTGTGAGTACGGCGGGCTGATCGTCGCCCACGCCGACGGGCGGGCCGAGCGCGAGCTCCGCATTCCCTGCCAGCCGTCTCCACCCGAGGACGTCCTCCCGCCGCTCGCGGACCCCGGTGCCGTCACCGTCACCGAGACCGGGACGCCGGCGTGGATCCGCGACGGCCGCGTCCTGGCGCTGAGCGCCGACAACCGGATCGTCGAGCTCGACCGCGGCGACGTGGCCGCGCTCGGAGTCGACGGCCCGCGCATCACGTGGACGAACGCGGGCGAACCGCGCACAGCGACGCCCTAGAACGAGCAACGCCCGCCCCGGCACGTGGCCGGAGCGGGCGCTGGCGCCTCACCGGGTCGAGACCTCGGTGACTAGGTGTTGCCGCCGGTGCCGTCACCGCCACCGCCGGTGCCGTCACCGCCGCCGCCACCGTCGGTCGGGATGTCGACCTCCTGGCACAGCGCGAGCGCGGGCGACTTGCCTGCGGCGTTGATCAGGCCGGCGCCGTTGCCGCGGTGCGCGTGCAGGTTGCGCTGGAAGCGGGCGGGGTGCGGGAACGGATCCCCGTCGAGCGCGTCGAGGGTGCCACCCTGCGAGACCCAGGCGGCCTCGTTGCAGACGGTCTTGCCGTCCTCGGTGTACGGCGCGGCGAAGGCCGAGGGAGCGCCGATCGCCAGGGCGGCGATCGTGAGGGTGGTTCCCAGTGTGGTGCGGTTCAGCATGCGGAGGGCGTCGGCGGTACCCCGGCCGAGATGAAGCGATCTTGAGGCTCTCTGGCCGGAAGGTGGACGCCCGCCCCGGGCGGGGGCGAGCGTCCAGGTTCCTCCTACGTGGCCATGCCATCGCCACCGGGGCTGACGACGGACGAGCCGCCGTCGCCGGGAACGATGCACTGGGACAGCGCCGGCGAGTTCGCCGCCGCGTTGATCAGTCCCGCTCCCCGACCGCGATGCGCCTTCAGGTTCTCCTGATAGCGCGCGGCCGGACCGGTGTCACCGAACGAGCTCGAATCGAGGTTGCCCTCGCCCGAGGCGTTGTTCGCCGTCGCCTGGTTGCAGACGGCAACGCCCGTGCTCGACGTGGTCGCCGGCTTGGCCATGGCGGCCGGAGCGCTCACGGCGAACGCCGCGATCGTGCCGACCATGATGATCCTCAGGGTGTTGCCGTTGTGCATGCGATGTCCTATCGCTCGCGACGGCAGCTGAGCCGCCTCACATCCATGTGAGGCCTCTGGCTTTGCGTCCCCGCCTCACGACGGGTTTGCCCTTATCGCCTGGGTTCGGAGTCCTTGTCGGACGCTGCACGCCGACCCTGAGAGACCGTTGCCGTGATCTGGACGGACGGCGTATCGTCCAGCGCCGTGGCCGCTCTCGCCTACTCGGAAGCGGGTGATCCGGACGCTCCGGTCGCGCTCCTGGTGCACGGCTATCCGAACTCGTCGTACCTGTGGCGTGACTGCCTCGAGCCGATCGCCGCCGCGGGGTGGCGCGCGGTCGCGCCCGACCTCCCCGGCTTCGGAGACTCACCCCTGACCCCGGGCGCGCGCGGGACGTGGGCCGACCACGTCGCGGCGCTCGACGACTTCGTCGCGCGCGAGGCGCTCGCCCCGGTCGCGCTCGTCGCGCACGACTGGGGCGCGCTCATCGGGCTGCGCTGGGCGTGCGAGCGCACCTACGCGGTCCGGGCGCTGGCGATCATGGGATCGGGGTTCTTCCCCGACGGCCGCTGGCACGGCCTCGCGCAGGGCCTGCGCACCCTCGGCGAGGGCGAGCAGCTGCTCGACGCGCTCACGCGCGAGTCGTTCGGCGAGCTGCTGCGCTCGGCGTCGCCCCGCGTGACCGACGACGCGATCGATGAGTACTGGAAGGCGTACGACGGGCCGCAGCGCCGGCGGGCGCACCTCGCGCTCTACCGGTCGGGCGAGTTCTCCGAGCTTCAGGCCTACGAAGGTGCGCTCGCGGCGATGGACGTCCCGACGCTGCTGCTCTGGGGCGAGAACGACGCGTTCGCGCCGGTCGCGGGCGCGTTTCGCTTCAAGCGCGAGATCCCGCACGCCGAGCTGGTCGTCGTCGAGGGGGCCGGGCACTTCCTCCACGAGGACGCGCCGGACCGGGTCGCGGCCGAGCTATCCCGCTTCCTCGGTACGGTGAGGGCAGGTGTTCGGTGAACGATCGATCCAGCTCGCCCGGATCGGCGGCATCCGTGTCGGCGCGAGCCTCAGCTGGTTCCTGTTCCTCGGGCTCGCGATCTGGTTCGGCGCCGGCTGGTTCGAGGACCGCCTCGGCAGCGACGCGGGCTCGACCGCGTTCATCGCCGCCGTGGCCGCCGCGTTCCTCTACTTCGGCTCGATCGTGCTCCACGAGCTCGGCCACGCCTTCGAGGCGCGGCGCAACGGGATCGACGTCGAAGGCGTCGACCTGTGGATCTTCGGCGGCCTCGCGCGGCTGAGCCGCGACTCGAAGACCCCGGGCGAGGAGTTCAAGGTCGCGGTCGCCGGGCCGCTCGCGAACCTCATCATCATCCTCGTCTGCCTGGCGGTGACGGCCGCGCTCGTCGGTACCGACCGCGCGCTCGAGGTCGCGAGCCTGTCGGACGACTCGACGATCTCGGCGGTCGAGCTCGTCATCGGCTTCACCGCGACGATGAACTTCCTCATCCTCGTGTTCAACCTCGTCCCGGCGTTCCCGCTCGACGGCGGGCGGATCGCGCGGGCGATCGTGTGGAGGATCTCGGGCGACCGCAACCGCGGGACGGTCGTGTCGGCGTGGCTCGGGCAGGGCTTCGGCGTCCTGCTCATCGGGCTCGCCGCCTACATCTGGTTCGTCGGGGACGACCCCGGCAGCGCCATCTGGACCGGGGTCGTCGGCTGGCTCATCATGGCCGGCGCCAGGAGCGCCGCCGTGAGCGCCCGCGTGTCCGATCGCCTGGAGGGCGTGACCGTCGGCGACATCATGGACGTACACCCGAGGACGATGCCCGCGACCACCCGTCTGATCGACGCCGAGGAGCAGTTCTTCGCCCCGCACGACGCGCCGTGGATCGCCGTCGTCGACGACGGCGGCCGCCTGCTCGAGATCGCCGAGCGCGAGCGCGTGCGCGAGGCCATCGACGGCGGGCGTCCCGTGCTCGAGTCGCGCGACGTCCTCACCCCCGGCGAGCCCGTCGGGACCGACCAGCCGCTCGAGGCGGTCATCCGCTCGGAGCCGCTGACTCGGCTTGGAGCTGTCATGGCGGTCGACGGCGAGGGCGTCCTGCGAGGCGTCCTCACCGTCGAGCAGGTGCGGCGAGCCCTCGCGGCGGCGACGGCCTAGATATCTTCCTGCGCCGATGCCCTCACACGACGTCCTGATCATCGGCGCCGGCCTCGCGGGCCAGCGCGCCGCCCTCGCCGCCGCGGACGCCGGCGCGACGGTCGCGATCATGAGCAAGGTCCACCCCGTTCGCTCCCATTCCGTCGCTGCCGCCGGGGGAATCAACGCCGCGCTGAAGCCCGAGGACACGTGGGAGTCGCACGCCTTCGACACCGTCAAGGGGTCGGACTACCTGGGCGACCAGGACGCGATCGAGATCATGGCCCGTGAGGCGCCGAACGAGATCATCCACCTCGAGCACATCGGCGTGACGTTCCATCGCAACGATCGCGGCGAGCTCGGCACGCGCGCCTTCGGCGGCGCCTCCCAGGCGCGCACGTACTACGTGGCCGACATCACCGGCCAGGCGATCCTCCACGTGCTCTACGAGCAGCTCATGAAGTACAGCACCACGGTGGATCGCTTCGAGGAGTGGTTCACCACCTCGCTCATCACCGACGAGAGCGGGTCGTGCGTCGGCTGCATCGCCCGCGACATCCGCACCGGCCAGATGGAGATCTTCCGCGCGAAGAACGTCATCCTCGCCTCGGGCGGCGCCGGCCAGGCGTGGAAGCCGACCACCAACGGCCTCATCTGCACCGGCGACGGCATCAGCCAGGCGTACCGCCTCGGCGCGCCGCTCATGGACATGGAGATGGTGCAGTACCACCCGACCACGCTGGTCGAGAACGGGTTCCTCATCACCGAGGGCGCCCGCGGCGAGGGCGCGCACCTGCTCAACGGCGACGGCGACCGCTTCATGGAGAAGTACGCGCCGAACAAGCTCGAGCTCGCCTCGCGCGACGTCGTCTCGCGCGCCGAGCAGACCGAGATCAACGAGGGCCGCGGCGCCGGCCCCGACGGCGTCGGCATCTACCTCGACGTCACCGTCGTCCCGAAGAAGCGCACGCTCGAGGCGCTGCGCGAGATCGTGAACATCGGCAAGGACTTCGCCGGCACGGACATCACGAAGGACCCGATCCTCATCCGCCCGGGCCAGCACTACATCATGGGCGGCGTGAAGACCGACGCGTGGGGCGCGACCCCGGTCGAGGGCCTCTACGCGGCCGGCGAGGTCGCGTGCGTCTCGGTCCACGGCGGCAACCGCCTCGGCGCGAACTCGCTGCTCGACACGCTCATCTTCGGGCGCCGCGCCGGCGAGCACGCCGCGCAGCGCGCCGCCTCGATGTCGATGCCGGCCGGCAAGCTCGGCGAGACCGAGCTCAAGCGCGACGTCGCCCAGATCGACGAGATCATCAACCGGCCGAAGACCGGCCGCCGCGTCTCGGCGATCAAGGACGAGCTCGGCACGATGATGAACCAGAACGTCGCCGTGTTCCGCGACGAGGCCGGTCTCCAGAAGGCGCACGAGATCGTCCACCGCCTCAAGGAGGAGGCCGCCACCGCGTGGATCGACGATCGCGGGACGGTCTTCAACCAGGACGTGCTGGGAGCGATCGAGCTGGGGTACCTGCTCGACACCGCCGAGGCGACGGTCCTGAGCGCGATCGAGCGCAAGGAGTCGCGCGGCGCCCACACGCGCATGGACTTCCCCGACCGCAACGACGACGAGTGGCTCAAGCACATCAACGTCACCCGCAACGGTGGCGACGAGGCCGCCGTGTCCTACTCCCCCGTGACGATCACCAAGTGGCAGCCTGAAGAGAGGAAGTACTGATGCCGGAGTACACGCTTCGGATCCGCCGCTACGACCCGGAATCGGGTCAGCCTCCCTATTGGGACGAGCACACCGTCAACCTCGAGGGGCACCGCTCCGTCCTCGAGGGCATCCTCCAGGCCAAGAACGAGTCCGACGGCTCGATCGGCGTCCGCTGCTCCTGCCGTGCCGCGATCTGCGGCTCGTGCGGCGTCAGCATCAACGGCCAGAGCGGTCTCGCCTGCCACACGCACCTCGACAAGGCCGCCGCCCACGGGCGCGACGGCGTGATCGAGGTCGAGCCGATGAACAACATGCCGGTGATCAAGGACCTGATCACCGACATGGAGGCGGTCCACTGGAAGAAGATCCAGCGCGTCACGCCGTGGCTCATCCACAAGGAGCCCGTGCCCGAGCGCGAGTACATCGTGCCGCACGAGAACATGGTCGACATCACGCAGTCGATGGCGTGCATCCAGTGCGCCGCCTGCGTCTCGTCGTGCCTGTCGATGGAGGTCGACCCGCTCTTCATCGGCCCGGCCGCGCTGGCCAAGGCCTACCGCTTCGTGGGCGACCCCCGCGACGCCGCGCAGGAGGACCGCCTGCGCGACCTCGCCGAGGATCCGCACGGCATGTACGACTGCACCCACTGCTTCTCGTGCATCGAGGCGTGCCCCAAGGGCGTCGCCCCGATGAACCAGATCATGCGGCTGCGGCGCGTCGCCGGCGACCACAAGATCGTCGACCGCAACAACGGCCACCGCCACGAGGCCGCGTTCGTCACGCTCATCAAGGGCTACGGCCTGCTGCACGAGGCCGAGCTGCTGCCGCGGTCCTACGGCGGCGACTCGTGGTTCGGCAAGTTCCACCCCGCCGCGGGCCAGGAGCTGCTGTCGTCGTTCCCGGTCGTGGTCAAGGGCCTCATGCGGCGCAAGATGAACCCGAAGATCGCGCTGCTCGGGCACAAGCTCGACAAGCCCGACCTCAACCAGGTCAAGTCGATCTACGACACGGTCCACGGCAAGGACCAGCGCAACGAGCTCAACCTGTACATCTCCGGCTACGACGAGGACGACGCCGACGGCTCCGGCGATCAGGTCCCCGTCGGCGGCGAGCTCAACGCCGGGAACGCACCGGACGCCGGCTCCCCCGGCCTGGACGCAGAGGACTCCCCCACCCGATGAAGGTCGCCTACTGGCCCGGCTGCGTCAGCCGCGGCTTCACCCCCGAGCTCCACGGATCGATGGCGAAGGTCGCCCCGCTCCTCGACATCGAGCTCATCGAGCTCGACCGCGCGAACTGCTGCGGCGCCGGCGTCATCGCCGAGCACAACCAGGAGCTCGCCGACACGCTCAACGCGCGCACGTTCGCGCTGGCCCAGCAGACCGACGCGATGATGATGAACATCTGCTCGACCTGCCAGGGCTCGCAGACCGAGTGCCAGGAGCGCCTGGACGCGAACGCGGAGTACCGCGAGGTCATCAACGAGAACCTCGACAAGGCCGAGTCGGGCATGCGGTACGAGAAGGGCCAGGTCGTCAACAAGAACTTCCTCTGGCTGCTCGTCGAGGACATCGGCCTCGAGAAGCTGCGCTCGATGGTCAAGCGCCCGCTGAAGGACCTGCGCGTCGGGCCGTTCTACGGCTGCTACATCATCCGGCCCACCGACCGGCTGGGCATCGACGAGCAGTACCCGCGCGATCGCTACCTCCACATGCTCATCGAGGCCCTCGGCGGCACCGTGATCGAGTACGCCGGCCAGCACAAGTGCTGCGGCTTCCCGATCATCACGATGAACAAGGAGGCGTCGCTCAAGCAGGCCGCGCGCCACCTGGGCGACGCGATGGACGCCGAGGCCGACTGCCTCGTCACGCCGTGCCCGCTGTGCCACCTGAACCTCGACCTCCAGCAGCCGCTCGCCGAGCGCGTCGCCGGGCGTGACCTCGGGCTGCCGGTGCTCCACCTGCCGCAGCTCGTCGGGCTCGCGCTGGGCCTCTCCCCGGAGGAGCTCGGCTTCGGCAGGCACGTCGCGAAGCCCACGACCGTGATCGACTGGTCGAATGCGGTGGTGGCGGGCGTCGGCTCCGAAGGTTGGTGAAGACGAGCGTCGCGAGTCCGCGACGTCGTCCGCACCAGCCTTGCCGCAGGACATGGACCGGGGCGCCGCCGAGATGCAGCGGCGCCTCGACGAGGCCCGGCGCGCGCTGAGGGACCGGATCCCTCCTCCCGCCGACGACTGACGGCTGTGACCGCACTCACACCCGCTCTGGCGCCCCTGACGGGTTCGGCGGGTACGGTTCTGGCATGAGCGCGGGTGCCACAACCGTCCCGCTCGTCGGGCGCGCGAAGGCGGGCGTCGCCGATCCGGAGGGCCTGAAGCTGTCCAAGCGCACCACGCGCCGGATCAGCTACGCCGAGCTGATCGCCGGCTTCCTCGGCGCGGCCGACGTCTTCGTGCTGCTGTGGTTCGTGCTGCCGTCGCCCGACACGGGTGCCGATCGCACGACGATCTTCGTGGTGAACATCTCGGCGGTCGCCGGCTTCCTCGTGCTGTCGGGTGTCATCGGGGTCCTCCTCGGACGCCGGATGGCCCGGCCGATCCACCGGTGGCTCGCTGAGGGACGCCCTCCGACCGACCGCGAGCGCGCGATCGTCCTTCGGCAGCCGCTGCAGTGCGCGCTGTTGGACGCCTTGGCGTGGACGTTGGCGGCGCTCTTCTTCTTCGGACTGAACTCGATCTGGTCGGTCGAGCTCGGGGCCCACGTCGCCTCGGTGATCCTGCTCGGCGGCATCACCACGACCACCGTCGTCTATCTGCTCGTCGAGCGCATGATGCGACCGGTCACGGCACGCGCGCTCGCCGACGGGCCGCCGAAGCGGCGCCTGCGCGTCGGCGTCAAGACGCGGCTCATCCTCGTCTGGCTCGCCGCGACCGGCGTCCCGCTCTTCGGGCTGATGCTCGTCGGGATCCACGCCCTCGCGTTCGGCGGCGCCACCGCCGACAAGCTCGCTCTCACCGCGATCGCCATGGGCGGCTTCGCCGGCGCATTCGGGCTCGTCGCCACGTACCTCGCCGCCAAGGCGGTCGCCGATCCCCTGAAGTCGGTCCGCACGGCGCTCGGCCGGATCGAGGAGGGTGACCTCGTGGCGCACGTGCCGGTGGACGACGCGTCGGAGATCGGGCTCGTCCAGAGCGGCGTCAACCGCATGGCGTCGGGCCTGCGCGAGCGCGAGCGCCTGCGCGACCTGTTCGGCCGGCACGTCGGCGAGGACGTCGCCGCGGCGGCACTCGACACCGACCGGATCGAGCTCGGCGGCGAGGTCCGCGAGGTCGCCGTCCTGTTCATCGACCTCATCGGCTCGACCGCGCTGGCCGCGACGCGCCCGCCGCGCGAAGTCGTCCGGCTGCTCAACGACTTCTTCGCCGTCGTCGTCGAGGTCGTCGGCCACGAGGGCGGCTGGGTCAACAAGTTCGAGGGCGATGCCGCGCTCTGCGTCTGGGGCGCGCCGTCGGGGCACGACGACTGCGCGGCCGGGGCGCTCACCGCGGCGCGCACGCTGCACGAGCGCCTTCAGCGCAAGGGCATCGACGCCGGCATCGGCGTCTCCGCCGGGCCCGCGGTGGCCGGCAACGTCGGCGCGGAGCACCGGTACGAGTACACGGTCATCGGCGACCCGGTCAACGAGGCCGCGCGCCTGTGCGACCTCGCCAAGCGCCGCGACGAGCGCGTCGTCGCGTCGGAGGCGATCCTCAAGCGCTGCCGCAACGGCGAAGCCGCGCGCTGGGCGCACGACGACGAGGTCACGCTGCGCGGCCGCGCGAAGCCGACGCGCCTCGCCGTTCCTGCGTAGGGGGCTCCGCCCCCTCACGACCCCCGAGGCTTAGGGTGAAACGGCGTGGCCGGCAGGCGGAAGACCTTCAGGAGCCGCTCGGCGGCGCGACGTTCGCCCTCGACCTCGAGGTCCCCGGCGGCGATCGCGTCGCGCGGTGTGACCGCGCCCAGCGCGACCGCGAAGAACGTCGGCAGGTCGCAGCGGATCGTCGCGTCGGGCGGCACCGGCGCGGCGCCGCGGCGCGCGTCGACGCGGCCGCCGGCGGACCGCACCCAGAACGGGTCGTCGGCGGGCTCGAACGCGAACACGCCCTCGACGGCCGGCCCGTCGCCGCGGAGCATCATCGCGCGCATGAGCAGTGCCGCCCAGCGCGGCTGGACGACGTCGTCGCCCGGCGCCTCCGGCATGAGCTCGAAGCCCCACACGCCGAGCTCCTCCATGACCGGCCGCAGCGCCTCGCCGCGCGCGGCGAGCTCGTAGCCGCCGGCCGACCGCCTGATGACCTCGGCCGCCTCGAGCGACTTCAGGCGGGTCGACAGCAGGTTGGTCCCTGCTCCCGGCAGCGCGTCGAGCAGCTCGCCGTAGCGCGCCGGGCCGAGCATGAGCTCGCGCAGCACGAGCAGCGTCCAGCGCTCGCCGAGCAGGTCGAGCGAGCGCGCCAGGCTGCAGTGCTGACCGTAGGAGCGCACGGTCACATCGTAGGCGCGGGCTCGGGCTTGACCTCGAGCCGCGGCTGCGCCGGGAGCACGGCGGCGCAGAAGATCGCGCCGGCCACGCACACCGCCGCCGCGACGAGGCATCCGGCCTGAAAGCCGTCGAGGAACGCCGTCTCCGCCACCGCCCGCAGCGCCCCGGCCGCGGCGCCGTCACCCTCCCCCGCCAGCCGCTCCGCCGCGCCGAGCGCGCCGCCGATCGACTCGGTCGCCTGCTCGGGCACGTCGGTGCCTGCGAACCCGTCGACGTACAGCGACGCGTACACGCTGCCGATGATCGCGACGCCGAGCGTGCCGCCGAGCTCGCGCGTCGCGTCCGCGACGCCGGATCCGACCCCGGCCTTTGCCGTGCTCACCGCGCCCATGATCGACTCGGTCGCCGGGGCGCTCGTCAGGCCCATGCCCGATCCGACGACGAGCATCTGGCCGGCGATCTCCAGGTACGAGGTCTCGATGCTCGCCGTCGAGATCCACGCGAAGCCGACGGCGAGGCAGCCGAGGCCGGCGCTCACGATCAGCTTGTTGCCGTAGGTCACGGCGAGCTTCGTGCCGAGGACGCTCGAGATCGCCACCGCGGTGGCGACCGGCAGGATCCGCAGGCCGGTCTCCAGCGGGCCGTAGCCCTTGAGGAACTGGAAGTACTGCGTGACGAGGAAGATGAACCCGAAGAGCGCGAAGAACGACACGGTCACCGAGACGCTCGCTGCCGAGAACCGGAGGTTCTGGAACAGCGCGAGCTCGAGCATCGGCGCCGGCGTGCGTCGTTCCCACGCGACGAAGGCCGCGAGGAGCACGGCGCTCGCTCCGAGCAGTCCGAGGGTCTCGGGCGAGGCCCAGCCCGCCTCGGGCGCCTCGATGATGCCGAAGACCAGGAGCCCGATGGCGAGCGTCGACAGCAGGAGGCCAGGGCGGTCGAGCGGCGGCGTCTCGGGATCGCGCGAGGTCGGCACGACGGCGACCACCAGCGCCATCGCGAGCAGCGCAAGCGGCACCTTCGCCACGAACGTCGCGGGCCAGGCGAACGCCTCGATGAGCGCGCCGCCGGCGATCGGGCCGGCCGCGACCGCGATCCCCGTCGAGGCGCCCCACAGGCCGATCGCCTGCGCGCGCTCGCGGCGCTCGGTGAAGACGTTCGTGATGATCGAGAGCGTCGCCGGGAAGACGATGGCCGCGCCGATGCCCATGACGGCGCGGGTGGCGATGAGCGTCCCGGCGTCGTCGGTGAGCGCGGCGAGCGCGTTGCCGAGGCCGTAGACCGTGAGACCGATGAGCAGCAGGCCCTTGCGGCCGAAGCGGTCACCAAGGCTGCCGGCGGCGAGCACCAGGGCAGCGAACGTCAGGTTGTAGGCGTCGACGATCCACTGCAGCTCGCGGGTGCTCGCCCCGAGGTCGTTCGTGAGCGTCGGAAGCGCGACGTTGACGATCGTCGTGTCGACGTTGACGGCGAAGGCGCAGAGACAGAGGACGCCGAGGGTGAGTCCGCGGTGCATGCGCGGAGTATGAAGCTATCGCTATATCTTTTTCAAGTGCGTGTTCGTGACATGATCGCCCGCGATGCGACTCTCGATCATCCTGGCCCAGGCGGGCGGCGGCAGCTCCGGCTTCGGAGGGGGCGGCGGCGGAGGCGGCGGGGGTGGCGGCAGCTACGGCGGCAGCGGCTCGAGCGGCGGCGGCGAAGGCGACCCGGTCATCTTCCTGTTCATCGTCGCGGCGTTCCTGCTGTACATCGCCTTCAACGCCTTCAAGGCGTTCCGCCTGTCGAAGAAGCGCCGCGAGCGGGTCACGCGCACGCACACCGCGAGCGCAGCTGCGGCCGACGACGACGCGTGGTTCGCGGCCGAGGCGGTGCAGCGCGACGCAGCGGCGCTCTACCTCGCCGTCCAGCGCGCGTGGCACCAGCGCGACCACGAGGCGCTCAGGCGGATGGTCGGGCGCGACCTCATGGTCGAGTGGACCCGGCGGCTCAACGACTTCAAGAAGAAGGGCTGGCACAACCAGGTCGAGGTGCGCGAGGGGCCGACGGTCGAGTACGTCGGGATCACGAACCGCGAGGACGACGAGGAGGACCGCTGCGTGGTGCGGGTCACCGCCGAGATGCGCTCGGTGGTCGTCGACCGCAACGGCAACGTGCTCAAGAAGGACGACGAGTCCTCGGAGGAGGTGTCCGTCGCCGAGTACTGGACGCTCGAGCGCGAGGGCGACCGCTGGATCGTCGTCTCCATCGAGCAGGACGCCGAGGGTGCGCACCACCTCGACTACGAGCTCGTCACGTCCCCGTGGGAGGACGACACCCGCATGCGCGACGAGGCGCTCGCCGAGCAGGCCGCCGCCGACGCCGCGCCCGCCGGC
>CADCVT010000333.1 GCA_902806215.1 uncultured Solirubrobacteraceae bacterium
GCTGAGCGGAGGGGGAGGGATTCGAACCCTCGGTAGCGGGGTTACCGCTACAACGGTTTTCGAGACCGCCCCGTTCAACCACTCCGGCACCCCTCCAGGCCCGTCACGCGGGAGCGGCGAGGGAGTCTAGCCGGGTCGCAGTCCCTCGAAGAACGTCCGGAGGATCGGCGCGAGGTAGCCGGCATCGCCGCGGATCCGCGCCATGGCCACGAGCGTGTCGAGGATCTGCTCGAGCGAGATGTCGTCGCGGATCTCGCCGGCGTCCTGGGCCGCGGCGAGCAGCGGGGCGCCCGCGGCGATCACGCGGGCGCGGCTCTCCCCGAACACCGGCGCCGGGCTGTCCGGCTGCGTCAGAAGCTCCGAGGCGATCTCGCGCTTGCTCGCCGAGAACGTGAGGAAGCGGCGTAGCCAGGCTTCGAGCTCCGCGCCAGGGGTCTCGCCGCGGGGGTTCTGCGCGGCCGCGCAGACGGCGTCGACCTCCTCGGTGTAGAGCGCCTCCAACAGATCGTGGCGGCTCGGGAAGTTGCGGTAGAGCGTCGCCATGCCGACGCCCGCGCGCCGCGCGATCTCGGCCATCGAGACATCGGCCTCGCTGTCGGCGAACGCGGCTCGGGCGGCGGCCAGCAGGTGCGCGCGGTTGCGTTCGGCGTCGGCGCGGCGCGTCGGCGGCGCGGGTCGGTTCGCGGGTTCGGGCACCTGAAGTGGAGAGCCTATCCGCTACTGTAAGCGGACAACCTCTCCGCTTCATGGTGAGGTCCTCCGTCCACCTGGTCGCGACCTCGCTCGCGGCACTCTGAGGAGTCCTGTATGCACCCCCGACCCCTGGGACGCACCGGCGTCCCGGTCAGCAAGCTCTGCCTCGGCGCGATGATGTTCGGCGCGTGGGGCAACCCCGACCACGACGACGCGGTCCGGATCATCCACCGCGCCCTCGACGCAGGGATCACGTTCATCGACACCGCCGACATGTACTCGAGCGGCGAGTCGGAGGAGATCGTCGGCAAGGCGCTCGTCGGCGGCCGGCGCGACGACGTCGTCCTCGCCACGAAGGTCGGGATGCCGATGAGCGACGACCCGACGCGGCGCGGGACGTCGCGACGCTGGATCACGCAGGCGGTCGAGGACTCGCTGCGGCGCCTCGGGACCGATCGGATCGACCTCTACCAAGTGCACCGCCTCGATCGCTCCGTCGACGTCGACGAGACGCTCGGCGTGCTGTCGGACCTCGTGCGAGCCGGGAAGATCCATGCGTTCGGCGCCTCGACCGTCGCGGCGTCCGAGATCGTCGAGGCGCAGTGGGTCGCCGAGCGCCGCGGCCGCGAGCGCTTCCGCACCGAGCAGCCGCCCTACTCGCTCCTGACGCGAGCGGTCGAGCACGACGTGCTGCCGACGGCACAGCGCCACGGAATGGGCGTCCTCGCGTACAGCCCGCTCGCCGGTGGGTGGCTGTCGGGCAAGTACCGCAAGGGCGAGGAGATCGCGGGGCCCGGCTCTGTCGCGCGACAGATGCGCTTCGGCCGCGCGCTCGACGGCGCGGCGCCGGAGAACGCCGCGAAGCTCGACGCGGCCGACGCGCTCGGCGCCGTGGCCGACGAGGCGGGCCTGACCCTCGTGCAGATGGCGATCGCGTTCGTCACGCGTCACCCCGCGGTCACGTCCGCGATCGTCGGTCCGCGCACGATGGAGCACCTCGAGTCCTACCTGGCAGCCGGCGAGGTGGAGCTGTCGACCGACGTGCTCGACCGCATCGACGAGATCGTCGAGCCCGGGCACACGGTCAGCGTCGCCGACAACATGTGGACGTCGCTCGACCCGGCCTCGCGCCGCCGCTGACGCGCCGTCCGGATCTAGGCCCGGCGGCCGCCGAACTCGATCACGGTCTCGGCGACCTTCACGAGCGTCGGGGTGAGCTCCTCGAGGCTCTCGGCTCCCTCGCTGAGGATGTGCTGCTGCACGAGCTCGCCGATCCCGCCGACGACCGCCCGCAGGAAGACGTCGGGCACGGGCGCGATCGCCGGGTCGATCGCCGCGGCGCGCTCGCTGAGCGTGTGAAACAGCGCGACGAACTGCTCGTAGAGGCGCTGGCGCAGCTCGACGGCCTCGCGACCGGCACCGAGGACGTCGATGAGGAGCGTCCGCGCGAACGTCGCGTGGTCCGCGAGGACGGCGGTGTAGGCGGCGAGGCCGACCCGCAGGCGCTCGCGCCAGTCGTCCTCGGGCGTGGCCGCCGTGGTGGCCACGACGCGCTCGATGACCACCGCGACGCCGGTGCGGTAGGCGGCGAGGAAGCAGTCCTGCTTGTCGTCGAAGTGCTCGTAGAACGTCCGGCGCGAGACGCCGGCGAGCCCGACGATGTCGGCGACGGTGGCGTTCGCGTAGCCGCGGTCGCCGACGGCCCGGACGACGGCGTCGAGCATCCGGGCCCGCTGGGACGCGGCCACGGCCTCACGGCCGGCCTCCTCCCAGCCCTCGGGGGGCTCGAGCGTCCGGAAGAACAGCGAGTCGGCGTGCGGGACGGACATGCGGGCAGAAGGGTAGGCGAGGGCGCCGATGCGCTCAACGAGTCCGGCGCGCTCGGAAGAACCCGACGAGCAGCTCCGCGGCCTCCTCGGCGAGCAGACCGCCGACGGCCTCGGGCCGGTGGTTGAGGCTCGGGTGGCGCAGGACGTCCATGACGCTCCCGGCGGCGCCGGCCTTCGGATCGTCGGTCGCCCAGACCACGCGCGGGACGCGCGCGAGGACGATCGCGCCCGCGCACATCGCGCAGGGCTCGAGCGTGACGTACAGCGTGCTGTCGAGAACGCGCCAGGATCCGACCTCCTCGGCGGCCGCCCGCAGGGCGATGACCTCGGCGTGGGCGGTGGGGTCCTCGCGCAGCTCGCGCTCGTTGTGACCGGCCCCGATCACCTGCCCGTCCTTGACCACGACGGCCCCGATCGGGACGTCGTCGTGCTCGAGCGCCTTGCGCGCCTCGGCCAGCGCGAGGCGCATGTAGGCGTCGTCGTCGGGAAAGAGGCGCGGCGGTGCGGTCATGTGATCCACAACTTTGGCCGACAATGCACGTTAGAGACCTCGCGCATGCTGCCCCGCCTCCGTCGACTCCTGCCCGCTCTTGCCGCAGCCCTGCTGCTGCCGGCTTCCGCCGCGCATGCGGGACACAGCATCCACGTGGAGCATGGCCCGATCGCCCGCGCCTCGGCGTTCGTACCGAACGACCCTGGTTTCGGCGCCGGCTGGCAGGCCGTGCAGTGGAACTTCGGGCCGGGCAACGGCGTCAACGCCCCCGAGGCGTGGCAGAACGCGATCGACGCCGGCAACCCCGGCGGCGCCGGCGTGAAGATCGCCGTGCTCGACAGCGGCGCCGCCTACGCGGACCGCGGCAAGTACCGCCGGTCGCCCGACCTCGGGCAGACGAAGTTCGCCGAGGGCTACGACTTCGTCGACCGCGACCGCTTCCCGAACGACGAGAACGGCCATGGCACGCACGTCACCTCGACGATCGCGGAGTCGACCAACAACGGCCGCGGGCTGACCGGCCTCGCCTACGGCGCGACGATCTACCCCGTCCGCGTGCTCGACCGCAACGGCGAGGGCGACGCGGCGCGGATCGCGCAGGCGGTCCGCTGGTCCGTCCGCCAAGGCGTGCACCTCATCAACTTGTCCCTCGAGTTCGGCACCGACGTCAACGCGAGCGACATCCCGTCGCTCCTCGACGCCGTCGCGTACGCGCGCCGCAAGGGCGTGCTCGTCGTGGGCGCCTCGGGCAACGAGGGCGACCGGATCCTCGCCTTCCCCGCGCGCTCGTCGAACGTCTTCGCCGTCGGCGCCACCACCGAGCACGGCTGCCTGTCGGACTTCTCGAACATCGGCCGCGGCATCGACATCGTCGCCCCGGGCGGCGGCACGGACACCGCGCTCGACGACCCCAACTGCAACGCGGCCGCCACGATCGCGGGCCGGCCGATCTTCCAGATCACGCTCGAGAGCGGGTCGCTGCGGCGCTTCGGCGTCCCGAGCTCGTTCGAGGGCACGTCGATGGCCGCTCCGCACGTGACGGCGACCGCGGCGCTCGTGCTCGCCTCGCGCGTCCTCGGGCCCCGCCCGACGCCCGAGCAGCTCATCGGTCACCTCCAGCGCACGTCGCGCGACCTCGGCGCGTCGGGCTGGGACAACAAGTACGGCGCCGGTCTGCTCGACGCCGCCGCGGCCACCGAGCCGCTCGTGCGAGGCGCGAGCCGCCGGCCGCGCCCGATCACCCCGCGTTAGCGCGCCTTACGTCGTTCGGATGATCAGCACGCTGCAGGGAGCGTGATGCGAGACCTTGTTCGGCACCGAGCCGAGCAGGAAGCGCCGGGCGCCGGTCATGCCCTTGTTGCCGACGACGATGAGGTCGGCCTTCGTCTCCTCGGCGACGTCGAGGATCGCGTCGGCGGGATCGCCCTGCCGCGCGAACTTCTCGACCTGCACGCCGGCCTCGGTCGCGACCTCGCA
>CADCVT010000334.1 GCA_902806215.1 uncultured Solirubrobacteraceae bacterium
CGTCGCTCGGGCGGCGGCGGAAGTCGCAACGGGGGCGGCGGCAACGGCGGAGGGCGCAACGGCGGCCCGAGTCGCACGCCGCGCCAGCCCGGCTCGGTCGGCGGCCAGGCGAACGCCAGCGCCGGCGGCCACCGCGGCGGCCGTCGCCGCCGGGGCCGCTAGCCCCGCTTCGCCGAGATCGACGTTGCCGCTCTATGACAGCGGTTTCGTCGATCTCGATGCGGTGATCTGCTCGTAGGCCGCCGGGTCCGTCGGACCCTCGGTGGCCACGAGCGCGACGCGGCTCGCCGGCCCGAGGGCCAGCGCTTCGCCCAGCTCGGTCGGCTCTGCAAGCAGCGCTCTCAGCGCGGCCAGCGGAGCCGCACCGCTGTCGCCGATGGTCAGGCCTGCCTCGGCGAGGTCGCGCATCGCGGCGTGGACCTCGTCGTCGGTCACGGTGACCGTCCCGAGGATCCCGTCGCGCAGCGACGGCCACGCGGCCTCGGAGACCTCCGCGCAGTCGAGCCCGGCCATCGACGTCCCTGGCGCCTCGACCACGGTCGGCTCGCCCGCCGCGAGCGAGGCGGTCAGGCACGCGGCGGTGACCGGCTCGACGCCGACGACGGGGATCCCGGAGGCCGCGCCGAAGCGCGCGGCCGCCGCGGCCAGCGAGCCCACGCCGACCGGGACGATCAGCGCGTCGATGCCCAGCGCGCGGCCGCTTCCTCGATCGTCCGAGTCGGCTTCGCAGAGCGGGCTCTGCTCACCCGGGGTCCCGGCGGCGAGCGCCGCCTGCTCGGCGAGCTCCGCGAACAACGTCGCGTAGCCGTCGATCACCCACTCGGCGGGTCCGCTCGCGCCGACGTCGGCGATCTCGACCGACCCGGGCTTCGCACCCTCGCGCTGCGCTTCCGCGACCGCGTCCTCGTAGGTCCCGTCGACGACCACGACCTCCGCTCCTTCGGATGCGATCGCCTCGCGCCGCGCGGCCACCGAGCGCGCCGGCAGGAAGACCCTCGCCTTCAGTCCCCGCCGCGCGGCGGCATGGGCGACGGCGCGCCCGTGGTTGCCCGCGCTCGCGGCGACGAGGGTCGTGGCGTCGGGCGTGCCTCGCAGCGCGCGCTCGACCGCCCACGACGCTCCGAGGATCTTGAACGCCGGCAGTCCGAGGCGGCGCGACTCGTCCTTGACCAGCACGTCGCCGAGCCCGAGCTCCGCCGCGAGCGCGGGGAGCGGGTGCAGCGGCGTCGGCGCGTACCCGTCCAGCCCAGCGTGGAACGCGCGGGCGTCCACGACCGGCGCGGACAGCGCCGACGGCGTGAAGGCCGGGTTGAGCGGCGCCCTCACGCGCAGAGCCGCTCGGCCACGCCGACGAGCGTCCGCGCCACCGCCTCGGTGTCGCTGAGGCTCACCCACTCCTCGACGGCGTGCGCACCCTCGCCGCCGGGCCCGAACATCACGGTCGGGATCCCGGCCGCCGCGATGAACGCCGCATCGGCCCAGTAGCTCGCCCCGCCGACCGACGGCTCCCGGCCGAGGACACCCGCGGCGGCGTCCCGGACGGCGCGCACGACCTCGGCGCCGTGGGAGACCTCGAACGGCTCGCGCACGAGCAGCGTCCGGTGGTCAGCGGCGAACGCGGGATCGGCGGCGCGGCAGCGGTCGAGCAGCGACGCGAGCTCGGCCTCGACGTCCGCCGCCGTCTCCCCCGGCAGCGTCCGGCGTTCCAGCCCGACAACGCACCGCGCGGGATACGAGGACAGCTCGACGCCGCCCTCGATCGCCGACGCGTGCACCGAGCCGCGCCCGAGCAGCGGGTGGGTCGCCGCGGCCAGCGACGCGTCGAGCGCGCCGATCCCCGTCAACACGGCGCCCATCTGGACGATCGCGTCGACGCCGAGGTGCGGCCGCGACCCGTGCGCGGCGCGACCCTCCACCGACACCTCGCTCCACACGAACCCCTTGTGCGCGACGACGACCTCGATCTCGGTCGGCTCGGTCACGATCGCCGCGTCGGCAGCGACGGACGAAAGCGCCTCCTGCACGCCGAGCGACGCGTGCTCCTCGTCGGCCACGCAGGCGACCACGACATCGCCGCGCAGCCTGAGCGCCGCCGCGTCGCGGCACGCGAGCAGCGCCGCCGCGACGCCGGCCTTCATGTCGTAGGCGCCACGGCCGTGCAGGCGGTCGCCGTCGACCCGCGGCGCGAACGGCGCGCCCATGCCCTCGACGTTGACGGTGTCGAGGTGGCCGCAGAGCAGCAGGGTCCGCCCGCCGCCGGTCCCGGGCGCGCGGACGATGACGCTCGGGCGGCCCGGGGTCGCCTCGAGCACCTCCGACGAGAGGCCGGCGTCGCGCGCCCACCGGTCGACGAACGCGGCGATCTCGGTCTCGCCCGCGCCGCCTTCCACGAGCGACGGATTGACCGAGTCGATCGCGACGAGCCGCGAGAGGAGGTCGACGACGTCGTCACGCATGGCGCGCATCCTCGCGGATGCGCGCGCGGGACGGCGGGGCGGTCAGCCCTCGAGGCGGCCGAAGAGCTCGCCGCGGAGCGTCGCCATCTCGGTGACGGCCACGCCGACGTACGCGTGCGTCGTCGTCGTGATCTCCTCCTCGAGGTCGGCGGTGTAGCGCGGGTCGTCGCCGAGGCGGGCGAGCTCGGCGAGCGCGCGCTCCTCCTCGAGGCCCTCCAGGTACCGGAGCACCTCCAGGGCGGAGACGTTGGGGAGGGTGCCGTTGCTCATGGTGGTGATACTCGGCGAACGCCACCCCGACGGCATCAGGGGGATCCCCCTATCGGACCCTGATCTTCGGTGGTGGCGCATCCGACCCATCGGCGTTCTAGAGTGCCGCCGCGGGATGGGGGCAACGAACGAGAGCGGTCTCGTCGAGCTGCGCAGCGTGCGCAAGAGCTTCGGCGACAACGTCGTGTTGAACGACATCGACCTGAGCATCGGCCACGGCGAGGCGATCGTCGTCGCGGGCCCGTCCGGGTCCGGCAAGTCCACGATGCTGCGCTGCATCAACGGCCTCGAGACGATCGACGGGGGCGAGATCCACTTCGCGGGCGCACCGCTTCCGCGCGGCGGCAAGGAGCTCCAGCGCGCTCGGTCGCGCATCGGGATGGTGTTCCAGCAGTTCAACCTCTTCCCGCACATGACGGTGCTCCAGAACATCACGCTGGGGCCGGTGCGGATCAAGGACGTGCCGCAGGACCAGGCGAAGAAGCGCGGGCTCGAGCTGCTCGAGCGCGTCGGGATCCCGGAGAAGGCCGACCAGGTTCCCGCCGACCTCTCGGGCGGTCAGCAGCAGCGCGTGGCGATCGCCCGCGCGCTGGCGATGGACCCCGAGCTCATGCTCTTCGACGAGCCGACCTCGGCGCTGGATCCGGAGATGATCCGTGAGGTCCTCGACGTCATGCGACAGCTCGCGCGCGACGGCATGACGATGGTCGTCGTGACGCACGAGATGGGATTTGCGCGAGAAGTCTGCGATCGCATCGTCTTCATCGACGAGGGCGTGATCGTGGAGCAGGGTCCACCCGCGGAGTTCTTCGCCAATGCGCAGAGCGAGCGGGCGCGCGAGTTCGTCGACAAGATCATACATCACTAAGCAGGGGGAACGACGTGAAGGCATTGCGATGGCTGCTCATCGCCGCGCTGGCGCTGACGCTGGCGCTGGCCGCAGGTTGCGGTGACGACGAGGAGGAGGCCGGCGGCGGCGGCGGCGGGGAGACCACCGAGACCGCGGCCGAGGCACCCAAGGCGGCTGCCGGCACCTCGCTGGCCAAGATCCAGGACGAGGGCGAGATCGCCATCGGCGTGAAGTACGACGTCCCGCCGTTCGGGTTCAAGAACCCGCAGTCCGGCGACATCGAGGGCTTCGACATCGACCTCGGCAAGCGGATCGCCGAGAAGCTCGGCGTCAAGCCGAAGTTCATCGAGGCGATCTCCGACAACCGCATCCCGTTCCTCCAGGACGGGACGGCCGACGTGATCCTCTCGACGATGACGATCAACGCCGAGCGCGACATGGAGATCGACTTCTCCGAGCCGTACTACGTCGCCAAGGGCCGGATCCTCGTCAAGAAGGACGACGACTCGATCAAGGGCGTCGACGACCTCGCGGGCAAGAACGTCTGCACCGCGCTCGGCTCGACGTACGAGGAGACGCTGAAGAAGCAGGCCCCGAAGGCCGAGCTGAAGCTCGTCGACTCCTACTCGGAGTGCCTGGAGCTCATCCAGAACGGCGCCGTCGACGCGGTCTCGACCGACGACGTGATCCTCACCGGCATGATCATCCAGGACGACACGCTCAAGCTCACCGAGGGCGAGGAGCTGACCACCGAGCCCTACGGCGCCGGCATCAAGGACGGCGACAAGGAGCTGCAGAAGTTCGTCACCGACGTCGTCGCCGAGTACAAGCAGGACGGCGGCTGGGCCGAGGCCTACCAGAAGTGGGTCGGCCAGTACACGAAGGAGGAGCAGGAGCCTCCGACGATGACGCTGCGCGAAGCGATCGACATGAGCAAGTAGCTCTTGCTCGACGTCCTCACGGACAACTTCGACCAGTTCGCTTCCGGGTTCTGGGTCACCGTCCGCATCGTCGGCATCTCGCTGGCGATCGCGTTGGCGGTGGGCACCACGGTGGCGGCGCTCCGAGTGGCGCCGTCACCGTGGCTGCAGCGCCTGGGCGGGGTCTACGTGGAGACGTTCCGCAACATCCCGCTGCTCGTCCTGCTGTTCATCTCGTACGCGGGGCTGCGGCGGGCGGGCGTCGACGTCGGCCCGTGGGTCGCGGGAACCGCGTCGCTCGGGCTGTACACGGCGGCGTACGTCGCCGAGGCGCTGCGCTCGGGCGTGTTCGCGGTCAGCCGCGGTCAGCGCGAGGCGGCGACCGCGCTCGGCTTCAGCCAGAACGAGACGATGCGGATCGTCGTCCTGCCGCAGGCGTTCCGCACCGTCATCCCGCCGCTGGCCTCGATCGTCATCGCGATGATCAAGAACTCCGCGATCGTCGGCGCGTCGCTGCTGGCGCTGCCGGACATCCTCAAGGAGGCTCGGATCGTCGTCTCGCGGACGTTCCAGACCGACGAGGCGTTCTTCTGGGCGGCGGTCTGTTACCTGCTGCTCACGGTCTCGGCCACGATCCTCTTCCGGGCGCTCGAGAAGCGGTACGCGATCCACCGATGAGCTACCTCTTCGACCCCGACAACTGGGAGTGGCTGACCAGCGGCAACAACGCGCGGTTCATCCTCGAGGGCTTCGCGATCAACCTCGAGATCGCGCTCACCGCGATGGTCTTCAGCATGATCGTCGGGCTGCTGCTCGCGCTCGGGTCGCTGGCCAAGGCCAAGCCGCTGGCGTGGGCGGCGCGCTCGTGGGTCGACGTCTTCCGCAACGTCCCGCTCATCCTGCTCATCCTCTACCTCGCGCTGTCCCTGCCCGAGTCGCTGCGGACGTTCTGGGTGGACAACGCCCCCGGCTTCCTGCCGGACGCGCTGCGCTCGCAGTTCGTGCTCGCCGGCATCGGCGGCCTGGTGCTCTACAACTCCGCGGTCCTGGCCGAGGTGTTCCGGGCCGGGATCCTCTCCCTCGACCGCGGCCAGCGCGAGGCGGCGGCGGCGCTCGGCCTGTCCTACCGCCAGCAGATGCGGCTCGTGGTGCTGCCCCAGGGGCTGCGCC
>CADCVT010000335.1 GCA_902806215.1 uncultured Solirubrobacteraceae bacterium
TCCCGGCGGCGGCGACCACGGGGCTGCAGCGGCGCTCGCTGTCGCGCGGGCGCACGGCCGGGCTCACGGCCGGCGTCGTCGCCGTGGCCGCGCTGGCGATCCGCGCCTTCCAGGGAAGCGAGGACGTGACGCGGGGCACGGGGCGCGGCCCGGGAGGCGGGGCCGGCCAGTGAGCGCGCGCGCCGCCCCCGCGGCTAGTGCGGCGCCAGCAGGTTGAGCGGGACGAGGGGGGCGGTCGCGCGAACGGGGCGATCGCCCCCTCTCGTTCGCCGCGGCAGCCCCGCGCCGCGGCCCGGCAAAGAGGGCCGTACGTCGGGCCCCCACCCGGCGCGCGCTTGCACCCGAGCGCGCGCGACGTAAGTTGGCTCCGCTCCAAGAACCCCCAGACTTCCGGGTGTCTCGACCCCGGCTACCGACGCTCGTCGCTCCGACCTGGATGCGGCGGGCGTGTCCCTTTGTTTTCTGCGTAGCGGCCGCGTGGCCGCCGCGTCGCCGCCCGCGCCGCCGTGCGGGCATTACCTCCCGCCATTGGAGTCCGGAGGATGGGAGCATGAGTCGTCATCAACGTGGGTTCTGGGTGCCGGTCGCCGCGATGATCGCCGCGGCCACCCCCGCCGCGCTCGCCGCGCAGCAGGCGAGCACGGGAACGATCACCGGGCGCGTCACCGACCGCGAGAACCAGCAGCCGCTCGCGGGAACGCAGGTGTTCATCGTGGGCAACACCCGCGGCGCGGTCACCGACGAGAACGGCGTTTACCGAATCGTCTCGGTGCCCGCCGGCCCGGTGCAGGTTCGCACGCGCCGCTTGGGCTTCTCATCGACCACGCAGGCCGCGACCGTGACGGCCGGCGAGAGCGTGACTGCCGACTTCGCGCTCGGCCGCACCGCCACGCAGCTCGATCAGGTCGTGGTCACGGCAACCGGCGAGTCGGTGCAGAAGCGGCAGCAGGGCACGGCGGTCGCGACGATCAATGCCGACACGCTGCAGCTAGCGCCAATCCAGAACTTCTCGCAGGTGCTCCAGGGCCGGGCGCCGGGCGTGACGATCACGCAGAGCGGCGGGTCGACCGGCTCGGGCGCCACCGTCCGCATCCGCGGGGCGAACAGCCTCTCGCTCTCCAACGAGCCGCTACTCGTCATCGACGGCGTGCGGGTGAGCAGTTCGAACACCGGCGACCTCGCGAACACGATCGACGTTGGCGGCCAGGAGCCGTCCCGGTTGAACGACCTCAACCCCGAGGAGATCGAGAGCGTCGAGATCCTCAAGGGGCCTGCGGCCTCGGCGCTCTACGGCACCGCGGCCGCGAACGGCGTCATCCAGGTGACGACGAAGCGCGGCCGCACCGGCAAGCCCCAGTGGAACAACTGGCTGGAGTACGGCGCGCTCGACGACGTCTTCGACATCCCCGACAACTACGCCGTCGTCACCGCGGGCGGCGACACGGTGTCGGGCATCCTGCCCGACGTGGCCGCCGGCGACGAGGAGTTCTCGGCGCTCCAGCAGTTCAACCCGCTGCGCAACTCCGCCGTGTTCCGCACCGGCCAGCGGCGCCAGATCGGCACCTCGGTCTCTGGCGGCTCGGCGGTCGCGACGTATTTCGTCTCGGGCGAGTACGAGAAGGAAGAGGGCATCTTCATCTCGAATGGACTCGAGCGCGTCAGCCTCCGCACGAACGTCCAGGCGACGCCGCGGAACAACCTGAATCTCGGCGTGCAGGCCGGCTATCTCACCAGCGACCTGCGCCAGCCGCAGAACGACAACAACGGCAACGGCATCCTCCCCCAGGGGCTGCTCGGCTCCGCCGTCAACGACGCGAACGGCGGTTTCTTCGCTTTCGCGCCCGAAATCACCCGCCAGCTCGAGTCGAACCAGGGCGTCCGCCGCTTCACCGGGTCGGGGAACGTCGACTTCCGGCCGCTCTCCTGGCTGTCCCTCGTGGGCACCGCTGGCGTGGACGTGCTGAACCGCGACGAGCGCGAGATCCTCCCGCCCGACGTCTTCACCGACAGCCCGGACAACATCGCGGGCTACCGGCAGCGCAACCGGCTCGCGGTGAACAACTACACGGCGACGGCGACCGCGACCGCGAACTTCGACCTGACGCCCAAGGTCACCTCGACGACCTCGCTCGGCTCGCAGCTCCTCCGGCAGGACTTCGAGGGGACGCAGGCGCTCGGCTACGGCGTGCTCGGCGGCACGGCCTCGCTCGACGGAACGACGCGCAGCTTCGAGGTGGGGGAGTTCAACCAGGACGAGCGGACGATCGGCTTCTTCGGCCGTCAGCAGTTCGGCTACGACAACCGCCTCTTCCTCACCGCCTCCGTGCGGTCTGACGCGAACAGCAATTTCGGCGACAACGTCGGCTACGTGACGTACCCGCAGTTCGAGGGCTCGTGGGTCGTCAACGAGGAGTCGTTCTTCCCGCAGACCAACGCCTTCAACTCGCTGCGGCTGCGCGCCGCGTGGGGCCAGTCGGGCCTCCAGCCGACCTTCCGGACGGCCGAGCGGTTCTACGAGCCGGCCGCTGTGCGCGTCAACGAGCGCGACGTGGTCGGCTTCACCTTCGGCGGCACCGGCAACCCCGACCTCGACCCCGAGGTCATCACCGAGGTCGAAGGCGGCGTCGACGCCGGCTTCTTCAACGGCCGGCTCGGCTTCCTCTTCACGTACTACCGCCGGAACGCGCAGGACGCGATCGTCGCCCGCCGCATCGCCCCCTCGGTTGGCGTGTCGCAGACGCGCCTCGAGAACATCGGCGAGCTGACGAACCAGGGCACGGAGTGGCAGGTGAACGCGCAACTCGTCCAGCGCCCGCGCTTCGCCTGGGACGCGACGGTGAACTTCACGACCCGCCGCGAGCAGGTGGACCGGCTCCGCGAGGGCGTCGACCCGATCATCTTCGGGCTCGGCGGCAACTCGCAGCGGCACCAGCCCGGCTACGCGGTCGGCGGCTACTGGGCCGCGCCGTACACGTACGAGGACGCCAATGCCGACGGGCTGTTGAGCTTCGACGAGGTGACCCTCGCAGACGAGCAGGCGTTCATCGGGACGCCGACGCCGAAGCGCGAGCTCGGCATCTCGTCGACGATAACCCTGTTCCGGAACCTGCGGTTCGCTGGGCTCGTGGACTACCGCGGCGGCCACAAGCTGTACAACGCGACCGGGGAGTTCCGGTGCCTGTTCGGCGTCTGCCAGGGCCTGAACGACCCGAGCAGCTCGCTCGAGGAGCAGGCGCGCTCCATCGCCGCTGCCAACGGGTCGATCTACGGGTTCGTCGAGGACGCGTCGTTCGTGCGGCTCCGCGAGCTCTCGCTCTCGCTCGGGCTGCCGGCGCGACTCGCGTCGACGGTGCGCGCGTCGGGCGCGTCGCTCACGCTGGCTGGCCGCAACCTGGGCCTCTGGTCGGACTACAGCGGCGCGGACCCGGAGATCAACAGCTCCGGGCAGCTGAACTTCAGCCGCAACGACTTCCTCGGTCAGCCGCCGGTGCGGACGTACACCGCCCGCGTCCAGCTCACTTTCTGACATGACTACCATGCCTCCACACGTCAACCCGGCCCGCGCGCGAGCGCGCTCGCGCGCGGCTGCGGCCCTGGCTTCGGTATGCCTGCTCGGCGCGGTCGCGGGGTGCGATAGCGACCGGATCCTCGACGTCCAGGACGTCGACCGCCTGCCGCCGGCGTTCCTCGACGACCCGAGCTTCCTGCCGACGGTCGCCGCGGGCGCGGTGCGCGACTTCACGCTCGCTTACAGCGGCGACGACAACGACGTCGGGCAGATCCTCGTGAGCGGGATGCTCACCGACGAGTTCTACAAGTCGGGGACGTTCCCGACGTTCGTCGAAGTGGACCGCCGGACGATCTTCGACGACAACGCGGACAACCAGGAAGTCTTCCTCGCGCTGAGCCGCGCCCGCCGCGCGGCGGAGAACGCGGCGGCGCGCTTCGAGGCGAGCGCGCCCACGGACGTCGCGCGCGCGGAGCTGCTCAACTTCGCCGGCTTCACGTACGTGCTGTTCGGCGAGAACTACTGCTCGGGCATCCCGTTCAGCGAGTTCGACGAGGCGGCGAACAGCTTCAGCTTCGGCCCGCCGCTCCCGACGGACTCGGTCCTGAACCGGGCGATCGCGCGCTTCGACGCGGCCGCGGGGGTCGCGACCACCCCCGGCGCGGCCACCGCGCTGAACGCCGCCCGGGTCGGGCGCGCCCGCGCGCTGCTCAACCTCAACCGCCCGGCGGAGGCCGCGGCCGCCGTCGCGCAGGTGCCGACGGCCTTCCGATTCGTCGTCGAGCACTCGACCAACACGGCCGCGCAGAACAACGGGCAGTGGTCGTACAGCAACAACCAGGGCCGGTGGTCGGTAGCGAACGGCGAGGGGACGAACGGGCTGCCTTACCGCACCGCGTTCACCGACAGCAACGACACGCGCGTGCCGTCGTACCTCGCGCCCGAAGGCGACGCGACGCGTCTCGGGTTCAACCGGAACCTGCTGCGCTACCAGCAGATGAAGTACCCGAACCGCGAGAGTAACGTCACGGTCGCCTCGGGCGTCGAGGCGCGGCTCATCGAGGCCGAGGCCGCGCTCCGGTCCGGGGCGGCGGGCCAGTTTCTGGCGATTCACAACGCGCTCCGCGCGAACGCCGCGCTCTACACCTGCCCGACCGGGGCGCTCGGCTGCGTGAACCGCACGACGCCGCTGCCGCCGCTGGTCGACCCGGGCACGGCCGCGGCGCGCACCGACCTGCACTTCCGGGAGCGCGCGTTCTGGCTGTTCGCCACGTCGCACCGCCTCGGCGACATGCGCCGTCTCGTGCGGCAGTACGGCCGCGCCGCGAACACCGTGTTCCCGACGGGGGCCTACTCGCGGCCGCGTGCGAACGGCACCCTCCTCACGAGCGGGTCGCACGGCACGGACACCAGCCTGCCAGTGCCAGTTGACGAGCTGAACAACCCCGAGGTGCCGGACGATTACAGCTGCGACAACACCGCGCCTTAAGCAACGGCTCGGCGGCTCCGACGAAACGCAGCGGGGCGCGGTCCACACGGACCGCGCCCCGCTGCGCGTCTCGCCCGGATTCGGTGACGGTCGCGAGTGCGCTCAGCCCGCGGCCGGCTCCGGCCGCGGGAACAGCGCCGCCCCGCGCTGCACGCGCCAGCCCGTCGGGTCGATCGCGTCGTGCGACGCGAACCGCTGCTCGTCCAGGCGCCCCGGCGCGCCGAGCAGCGCCCACAGCGCCGCCGCCTTCTCGGGCATGAACGGCGCGAGCGCCACGGCCTGACGCGCGA
>CADCVT010000336.1 GCA_902806215.1 uncultured Solirubrobacteraceae bacterium
GGCGCCGCCTCCGCCGAGCTCAGGCTCCCCGACGCGGCCCGCGCGATCTTCGCGCTGCGCGTCGCCGCCGGCCTCGCGCTCATCGTCGTCGCCTTCGCCGAGAAGCTCGCGACGCCCGACCTGGCGCTCGCCTTCCTGGCCGAGCACCCCGAGCTCAACGTCGCGCAGCAGTTCGGCCTCGGGATGAGCGACCTCGAGTTCATCCGCGTCGCCGGTGCGATCGAGGTCCTCTTCGGCCTCCTGCTCGTCAGCGGCGCGCTGCCGCAGGCGATCATCCTCATCGCCGGCGTCCCCTTCAACGCGACGCTGTGGTTCTTCGGCAACACGGAGCTCGTGGGCCACCTGCCGATCTACGGCGCGATGCTGACGATCATCGTGTGGGGCTCGAGCGCCGAGCTGCGCCCCCTCGTCAGCGGCTTCCCCTGGCGGTGGCGCCCGCGGACGCCGCATCGACGCCCGATGAACAGGGTTCTGGCCTCGTAGGGGGCTCCGCCCCCTCACGACCCCCGAAGCGTAGTCAGCGAACTGCGTACACCCGCTGAGCGTGCTGTACTTCCGGCGCGCCGGTGGCAGGCCGGTGCGCCGGAACCGTTCACGCAGGAGCAGGGAGGCAGGACCTTGATCACCTTCAGGAAGGCGCGCAACGCGCTCGCCGTCGCACTCACCGCAGCCGCCGCGCTGCCCGCCACGGCCGACGCCGTGGTGGTCACCGTCACCGGGGACGACGGCAACCCGATCCCGTTCAACGGCGAGGTCTCGATCCGCAACATGGACGCGAAGGTCTCGATCGCGCCCTCCGGCGGGGAGAAGATCAACTTCTCCGCCACGTTCGTCGGGCCCGACGGCGCGAACACCGCCACCCCGGTCTCGTGCCTGAGCAGCGGGACCACCCGCTCCATGGAGTACCGCGGCAACGGCGCCTACACCGTCACGGTCCAGACGTACGGCGAGAAGGACTTCTCGTGCAAGACGCCCACGGGCGGGCCGTCGACCTACAAGTACACGGTGAACGCCGGCGTCGCCCTCGCCGCGCCGCCGACGCGCGTGCTCATCCGCGCGCCCAACAGCTTCGTCACGCAGCCCGTCGTGCTGCCGATCTTCCAGAACCCGGGCGCGAGCACACACGAGATCCGCTACGCGGCCGGCGGCGTCATCGGGTCCGACGGCGCGATCAGCGGCCCGTCGGCCGAGGGCTTCGTCGACCGGACCACGGGCACGGTGCCGCTGCGCCTGACCACGCCGGGCCGCTACACGGTCGTGGCGCGCGCGAGGAGCGGACAGTTCTTCAGCCCCTGGAGCGCGCCGGTGTTCGTCGACGCGGTCGCGCCGTTCGACATCCAGTTCGCCCGCACGCCCGACGCGCGCGGCCCGAGCTACCGCATCGCGGTGACCGTGCGCGAGCTGTCGGCCGCGGGCAGCCGGGTCCGCCTCTCCTACGCGCGCGGCCGCAAGGGCGGGAAGTACCGCTCGCTCGGGAGCGTGAAGATCAACTCCAAGGGCGTCTTCACCAAGCGCTTCACGCTGCGGCGCAGCGGCACCTACCGGATGCGCTTCACGTACCCCGGTTCGGCCACGGTGGCCCCCGGCGTGATCGTCCAGCAGTTCCGGGTGAGCCGCCGGGTCAGCTTCGGCTAGCGGCCGCGGCGCTCAGCACGCGATCGAGCACCCGCTCGGTCGCGTGCCCGTCCTCCAGGTGGCAGTACTTCTCAGCGAAGCGCGCGTAGCGCTCGGCGTAGTCCGTCCGGACGCCGTCGAGGTCGGCCAGCGCGTCGAGCAGCTCCGGGTTCGTCCGCACGAGCGGGCCCGGGGCCTCGGGCGCGAAGTCGAAGTAGAAGCCGCGCTGGCGCCCGACGTAGTCCTCGAGGTCGTAGGTGTAGAAGACCATCGGCTTGCCGGTGACGGCGAAGTCGAACATCGTCGAGGAGTAGTCGGTGATCATCGCGTCGGCCGCGAGGTAGAGGTCGCTGACCTCCGGGTGGAACGACACGTCGATCACCGACGCGTGCTTGGACGCCTCGAGCCGGCCGGTGAGCATGTAGTGCAGGCGCAGCAGCAGGACGTGGTCGTCGCCGAGGCGCTCGGCGAAGGCGTCGACGTCCAGATCGAGGCCGAACTCCGCCCCGTTGGCCCCGAAGACCACGTCGTCGCGCCAGGTCGGGGCGTAGAGGACGGCGGTCTTGCCGTCTCCGATCCCCAGGCGTTCACGGGTCGCGGCGCGGATCTTCTTGCCGTCCGGGCTGGTCAGTATGTCGTTGCGCGGATACCCTGACTCGATGACCTCGCCCTCGAAGCGGAACGCGCCACGAAGCGGCGCTGTGCTCGCCCGGTTCGGGGAGACGAGGTAGTCCCACTGGTCGACATCGCGCTGAAGCCGCTCCAGGCGGCCTTCGGGAGCCCAGAGCACGTCCCAGTGGATGCGCTTCAACGGGGTCCCGTGCCACGTCTGGAGGTAGACGGCCTCGCGACGCTTCGTCCACGCCAGATCGGTGTGGGTGTTGGCGATCACGAGGTCGGCCGCCTCGAGCGCCTCGATGCACTCGGGCGTGCCGTACTCGAGGGTCTCCACGCCCTCGGGAAAGCCCTGCAGATGCGCCGGATCGACGAGCCAGAGCAGGTCGTGACCGGCGTCCGCAGCGGCCAGCGCCTCGTACAGCGCGCGGGGGCTGTCGGAGTACCGGCCTTCGAAGCTATGGAGAACGATCTTCACTGTTGGAGTCCTGACCGGGCCGCACTGCAAGCGGCGTTGACGGGGTATGCACATCGACCCACGATGCAGAGGCAAGAAATGGAACCCACCCCTTGACCGCGCCTTGGGCGCTCGCAGACCATACGCTCGACCGGCACGCCGGCCGGGTTGCCGTACCCACGTACGACCGCAACGCACTCACGCCGTCGGTCGTGCACATCAGCGTCGGCTCCTTCCACCGCTCCCACCAGGCGGTGTACTTCGACGATCTCGCCCAGCGCGGGATCTCGCGGGACTGGGGCCTCGTCGGCGTCGGCCTGCACCGGCCGGAGATGCGCGAGGCACTCACCGTGCAGGACGGCCTCTACACCGTCGTCTCACGCAGCGCCGCCGGCGACGAGGCGCGCGTCATCGGCGTCATCGGCCGCTACCACTACGCCCCTGAGGAGGGCGACGGCGTCCTGGCGGCCCTCGCGGACCCGCGCACGCGCGTGGTCACGCTGACGATCACCGGCTACGCCTACCACGTCGACCCGCGCACGGGCCTCTTCGACGAGCACGACCCCGCCGCCGCCGCCGAGCTTGCCGACGACGGTCACCCGACCTCCGCGCTCGGCTTCATCGTCGAGGGCCTCGCCCGCCGCCGCGCGGCCGGCCACCCCGGCTTCACCGTCATCTCCTGCGACAACGTGCCCGACAACGGATCGATGACGCGCACCGCCGTCGTCTCCTACGCGCGGCTGCGCGACGAGTCGCTCGCGGACTGGATCGACGAGCACGTCGCCTTCCCCAGCAGCATGGTCGACCGCATCACGCCGCAGACCACGACCCGCGACCGCGACTGGGTCGAGGAGACGTTCGGCGTCGACGACCGCTGGCCGGTCATCACCGAGCCGTTCTCGCAGTGGATCATCGAGGACACGTTCTGCAACGGCCGCCCGCCGCTCGACGAGGTCGGCGTGCGGTTCGTCGACGACGTGCGCCCGTATGCGCTCATGAAGACGCGACTGCTCAACGCGACGCACTGCGCGCTCGGGCACCTCGGCTCGCTCGCGGGGCTGCGCCGGATGGACGAGGCGATGGCCGACCCGGTCTTCGCCGCGTACGCCGACCGCCTCATGGCGTCGGTCGAGCCGCTCCTGCCGCCCGTCGGCGGCATCGACCTCGGCGAGTACCGCGCGGTCCTCCTCGAGCGCTTCGGCAACCCGAAGATCGGCGACTCGCTCGAGCGCCTGCGCCGCGCCGGCTCGGCGAAGCTGCCGCGCCACGTCCTGTCGTCGCTGCGCGAGGCCCGCGCCGCCGGGCTCCCGCACGAGCTCCTGCTGCTCGCGGTCGCGGGCTGGTGCCGGTCGCTGCGCGGCGTGGACGACGTGGGCCGGCTCCTGCGGATCGACGACCCGATGGGCGAGCGGCTGCACGAGCTCGCCGTCCTCGGCGGCACCGACCCGCGGGCGCTGCTGTTCGAGCGCTCGGTCTTCGGGACGATCGGTGACGACGCCGAGCTGGTCGCCGAGCTCGAGCGCGTGCTCGAGGCGATGGAGCGCGACGGCACGCGCGCGGTGGTCGCGGACGCCCTCCAGGCGTCCGATGCCATCCTCACCGCATGAGCACCGGCTTCGAGCGCGTCGAGATCCTGCTGTGCGACGCCGACGGGAACCTCTTCCCGTCGGAGGAGCCGGCCTTCGACGCGTCGACCGAGGTCACGAACCGCGTGCTCGCAGAGCTCGGCATCGACCGCTCGTTCACCCCGGACGAGCTGCGCGGCGTCGCGGTGGGCAAGAACTTCCGCGCGACGATCACCGACCTCGCCGCCGAGCACGGGATCACGCTCGACCCCGACGTGCTCGAGCGCGAGGTGCTCGAGGAGAAGCGGGCGGTCAGCGCGCACCTCGCCGAGGTCCTGGGCCCCGATCCCGCGGTGCTCGAGCCGTTGACCGAGCTCGCACAGCGCTACCGGCTCGCCGCGGTCAGCTCGAGCGCCCTGACGCGCCTGGACGCCTGCTTCGAGGCCACCGGGCTCGCAGGGCTGTTCCCGGCGTCCGACCGCTACAGCGCCGAGGACTCGCTTCCCGCGCCGACGAGCAAGCCCGATCCCGCGATCTACCAGCTGGCCGGCGCGCGTCTGGGCGTCGAGGGCGACCGCGCGGTCGCGATCGAGGACGCCGTCGCCGGCGTCCGCTCGGCCGTCGCCGCGGGCTTCCCGTGCGTCGGCAACGTGCTGTTCGTCGGGCCCGACGAGCGCGACGAGCGCATCGCCGCGCTGACCGACGCCGGCGCCGTGGCCGTCGTCGGCTCGTGGTGGGAGCTCTCGGAGCTCCTCACCGGGGCTGCCGCGACCGCCTAGGACGCTAGGCCGCCTGGGGCAGCTGCGCCGCGCCGGCCGCGCGGACGCGCTCTCCGGCGACGTCGGGCAGGTCGGTGATCACGCCGTCGACGCCGAGGGCGAGGACGCGGTCGATCGTGCGCTCGCCGTTAACCGTCCACGCGCGCATCGCGAGGCCGCGGGCGTGCGCCGCCGCGACGAACGCCGCGGTGAGCGCGCCGTGCCAGACGCCGACGCCGCAGGAGTGCTTGGCGACGCGGTCGAGCCGGCGCCCGGACGGCGCGTGGCGGAACAGCGCCGCGTAGGAGACGTCCGGCCGGGCGAGCTTCATCCGCCGCAGCGCGCGGACGTCGAACGACTGGACGACCGCTAGGTCGACGAGGTCGTGGTCTACGAGCGCCTGGAGGGCACGGCCCTCCCACGACGGTTCGGGATCCTTGAGCTCCACGAGCCAGCGCGTGCTCCGGCCGTACCGCGAGAGCACCGCGTCGAGCGTCAGCGGCTCGCGGCCGGTGCGCTCCGTCGTGGTGTCGTGCAGGACGACGAGCTCGCCGTCCTGGGTCGCCCGAACGTCGAGCTCGAGCATGTCCGCGCCCTGAGCCAGGGCGAGGTCGTACGCGGCGAAGGTGTGCTCGGGCTCGTGTCCCGAGGCGCCGCGATGGGCGATGACGTCCATGTCCCCGAATAGAACCCCTGCACAGAGGCCCATTCGTGACCGAGACGTGACGCCCGTGTGATCAGGCTGAGAACGAGCGCGCCCGCTGAGCGGCCGCGTGCATGTCCTCGAGGCGCACGAGCTTGACCCTCGGACGGCCGTGCGGCGCGCCCTGCTCGCGCTCCTGCTCGTCGATCGCCTGCCAGCCCTCCCAGGTCACGAGAGCGGGGACGCGCTCGGCCAGCCAGGTGGCGATCGCGTCGCGGTCGGGCTGCTCCGGCTCGGCGAGCGCGCAGGCCTCGGCGTCGGCCACGATCTTGGCGACGGTGTCCGCCGCGTCCTTCTTGTTCGTCCCGATGACGCCGGAGGGGCCGCGCTTGATCCAGCCGGCGACGTACTCGCCGCGGCACGGCGCGCCGTCCTCCTCGCACACGCGGCCGCCCTCGTTGCGGATGAGCCCGCGGCGCTCGTCGAACGGGATGTCGTCGACCGGCTCGCCGCGGTAGCCGATCGAGCGCAGGACGAGCCCGCACGCGATCTCCTCCTCCGCGCCGGCGGGGACCGCCCGCAGCGCGCCGTTCTCGCCCGGCTCGATGCGGTTGCGCACGACGCGGATGCCGGTGACGGCGCCCTCGTCGCCCTTGCCGAGGATCGCGACGGGCGAACGCAGGAACTTCAGCGAGACGCGGTGGCCCTTGCCGCTCGGCGGCCGCTGCGCGTACTCCGTGAGGATCTCGACGTTCTTCTTGGCGGTGTTGCTGGCCTCGGTCTCGAGCCACCGTGCGCTGTGCTCGTCGAGCTCCAACTCGGCCGGGTCGACGACGACGTCCGCGCGCTGGAGCTCGCCCAGCTCGCGCAGCTCGGGGTTCGTGAACGCGGCCTGCGCGGGCCCGCGGCGGCCGAGCAGGACGACCTCCTCGACGTTGGCCGACGCGAGCGCCGCCAGGGCGTGGTCGGCGGTGTCGGTGGGGGCGAGCTCGTCGGGGTCGAGCACGAGCATCCGGGCGACATCGACGGCCACGTTGCCGTTGCCGATGACCACCGCCCGCTGCGCGTTGAGATCGAACTCGTGCTCGGAGAAGTGGGGGTGCGCGTTGTACCAGGCGACGAACTCCGTGGCCGCGTACGAGCCGGGCCGGTCCTCGCCCGGGATGCCGAGGCGGTTGTCGCTCGCGGTGCCGAACGCGTAGATCACCGCGTGGTAGCGGTCGCGCAGCTCCGCCCGGGAGATGTCCTCGCCGAGCTCGACGCCGCCGAAGAAGCGGAAGCCAGGCTTGGCCGCGGTCTTCTCGTAGACGCGGGTGACGGCCTTGATCTTCGGGTGGTCGGGCGCGACGCCGGCGCGGACGAGGCCGAACGGCGTCGGCAGGACGTCGTAGAGATCGACCTCGAAGCCGGCCGTCATCAGCTGATCCGTCGCGTAGAAGCCCGCCGGGCCGGCGCCGATGACCGCTGCTCGCATACCGGAATTGGATAGCAGATCACCTTTGACACCTTTTGCGGCCTCTGCGTGGATGATGCGTGGATGGACTTCGCGCCGACCGACCGCTGCTCAGAGCTCAGCGAGCGCCTTCGGGCGTTCATGGAGGAGCGGGTCCACCCCGCCGAGGAGGTCTACGAGCGCCAGCTCGCCGAGAGCGGCGACCCCCACGGGCACCCCGCGGTGCTGGAGGAGCTCAAGGAGGAGGCGCGCTCGCGCGGGCTGTGGAACCTCTTCCACCCCGACCCCGACGTCGGGCCGGGGCTGACCAACGTCGAGGAGGTCGTCCTGCTCGGCCGCCGCGGGCCCGCGCAGGCCGCGTTCACGAACCCCGAGCTGCGCGAGCTGGGCGAGCTCCAGCGCGCGGAC
>CADCVT010000337.1 GCA_902806215.1 uncultured Solirubrobacteraceae bacterium
CGACCGCGAGCACGTCGCCCGTCTCGGGCTCGACAGCGCGCCCGGCGTCGACAAGGTCGTCCCCATCCTCAAGCCGTACAAGCTCGCCTCGACGCAGCTCAAGCACGGCGCGCCGTCGGTGCTCGAGATCGGCGGCAAGAAGATCGGCGGCGAGCACTTCGCACTGATCGCCGGGCCGTGCACGGTCGAGTCGCGCGACCAGACGCTCGAGACCGCGCGCGTCGTCAAGGCAGTCGGCGGCACGATGTTCCGGGGCGGCGCGTACAAGCCGCGCACGAGCCCGTACGCGTTCCAGGGCCTCGGCCGCGCCGGCCTGCGCATCCTCGCAGAGGCGCGCGAGGAGACCGGCCTGCCGATCGTCACCGAGGTCATGGACGCCCGCGACCTCGAGTCGGTCGCCGAGGTCGCCGACCTCATCCAGATCGGCGCCCGCAACATGCAGAACTACCCGCTGCTGTCGGAGGTCGGGCGCTCGAACGTCCCGGTGATGATCAAGCGCGGGCTCTCGGCGACGATCGAGGAGCTGCTCATGGCGGCCGAGTACGTCCTCAAGGAGGGCAACGAGAACGTCATCCTGTGCGAGCGCGGGATCCGCACGCACGAGACCGCCTACCGCTTCACGCTGGATCTCCTGGCGGTGCCGGTGCTCAAGGAGCTCACGCACCTGCCGGTGATCGTCGACCCGTCGCACGCCGCGGGCCGGCGCGCCCTCGTCGAGCCGATGAGCCTCGCCGCTGCCGCCGCGGGCGCCGACGGGATCATCGTCGAGATCCACCCCGAGCCCGACGAGGCGATCTGCGACGGCCCGCAGCAGCTGCGCACCGACGGGTTCGCCGAGTACGCCGAGAAGGTCGAGCGCGCGGCGAACGTCGCGGGCAAGAGCTTCGCCGCCGCAGGTGCGGCGTAATCAGATCCCGCCCGCCCATGCGCGTCGCGGTCATCGGTGTGGGGCTGATCGGCGGGTCGATCGGGCTCGCCGCTCAGGACCGGCTTGGGGCGGAGGTCGTCGGCTTCGATCCGGATCCGGTGGCGCTCGCCACGGCCGTCGATCGGGGCGCCATCAACAGCGGATCCCTCGCTCTGACGGATGTCGTTGTTGGAGCCCAGCTCGCGTTCGTGGCTGCGCCCGTCGGCGTCCTGGATGGACTGGTCAGAGAGGTGCTCGACCACGCGCCTGCCGATTGCATCGTGAGCGATGTCGGCTCGACGAAGGCGTCGCTGACCGTCGACGATCCGCGATTCTGCGGTGGACACCCGCTAGCGGGCGCGGAGACCGCGGGCGTCGCGAACGCACGCGGCGACCTCTTCGACGGTGCCGTCTGGTACCTCACACCGCGCCCGACGACCGACGGGATCCTGCTCGAGCGCCTGCACCGTGCCATCGCCGCCTTCGGCGCCCGGCCGCTGTCGATCGATCCCGACACGCACGACCGGGTGATGGCGAGCGTGTCCCACCTGCCGCACGTGCTCGCGAACGTCCTCGTGGCGCAGGCGGCGCGAGCGCTTGGCGGTGAGGCGATCCCGCCGACCGGCCCCAGTTTCAGAGATGCAACACGCGTCGCGGGCGCGAACAGCAAGATCTGGACGGACATCTACCTCGCCAACCGAACATCCCTCGTCGAGCAGCTCGACGCGACCGTCGATCGGCTCCGCCAGGTCCGCGATCTGCTCGAAGCCGGCGATCGCGACGGCATCGACGCCTGGAACGACGCCGCCGCCGGCGACCGCAGGCGCCTGCTCGAATCCGGCCTGGAGGGCGCCGACGTCTTCGAGCTGCGCGCGATGGTCCCGAACCGCCCGGGCGTGATCGCGGACATCGCGCTCGCTCTCGGCCGCGCGGGTGTCAACATCGTCGACATGGCACTCAGCCCGTCAGCGGACTTCCGGCAGGGCCGCGTCTCGGTCTGGGTGAGCGGCGACGAGCACACGACGCGCGCCGAGGGGCTCATCGGCGCGCTGGGCATCCCGGTCGCCAGAGCATGATCGTCCGCTTCGAGCCCGCCGACCGCCTGCGCGGTCAGGTCGCCGCGCCCGCCGACAAGTCCATCTCGCACCGGGCGGCGCTCCTGGGGGCGATGACCGACACGCCGGTGCGCATCCACCGCTACCTCGACGCGGCGGACACGAACTCGACCCTCGATGCCGTCCGCTCCCTCGGCGCGCTCGTCGAGCAAAGGGGAGAGGAGGTGACCGTCCGCGGCGTCGGGCTCCGTGAGGCGCGCGAGGTCACCAACGCGATCGACGTCGGCAACGCCGGCACGCTCATGCGGCTGCTGCCCGGCTGGCTCGCCGCGCAGGACGGCCGCGCGTGGCGCATCGACGGCGACGAGTCGATCCGCAAGCGTCCCGTCGACCGCGTCGCCGAGCCGCTGCGCCGCATGGGCGCGACGATCGAGGCGACCGCCGGGCGGTTCCCGCCGTTCACGATCTACGGCACGCGCCTGCGTGCGATCTCCTACGACCTGCCGGTCGCCAGCGCGCAGGTCAAGTCGTGCGTGCTGCTCGCCGGCCTGCTCGCCGACGGCGCCACGACGGTCCACGAGCCGATCCCCAGCCGCGACCACACCGAGCGCATGCTCGTCGCCGGCGGCGCGACGATCCACCGCAACGGGCCGCGCGTGACCGTCTCCAACAGCGACGAGCTCGAGCTCGAGGACCTCACGATCCCCGGCGACCCGTCGTCGGCGGCGTTCCCGGTCACCGCCGGCGTGCTCGTGCCCGGCTCGCGGCTCGTCGTGCGCGACGTCGGCGTCAACTGGACGCGGACGGGCTTCTTCCGCATCCTCGACCGGATGGGCGGCATCGTCGTCGGCGACTTCGAGCGCGAGACCGGCGACGAGATCCCCGCGACCGAGCCGATGACCGACCTCGACGTCACCGCCGGTTCGCTCGTCGGGACCGTCGTCGACGCGCACGAGGTCCCACTCGCCATCGACGAGCTGCCGCTCGTCGCGCTGCTCGGCTGCTTCGCCGAGGGGCAGACGGTCGTCTGCGGCGCGCAGGAGCTGCGGGTCAAGGAGTCCGACCGGATCACGACGGTCGTCGAGGGCCTGCGCGGCCTCGGCGCCGACATCGAGGCGACCGAGGACGGCTTCGTCGTGACCGGGACCGGCGGGCTGCGCGGCGGCACGATCGAGGCCCACGGCGACCACCGCCTGGCGATGCTCGGAGCGGTCGCCGGCCTGGCGTCCAACGAGGGCGTCGAGGTCC
>CADCVT010000338.1 GCA_902806215.1 uncultured Solirubrobacteraceae bacterium
CCAAGGAGTTCCTGCGCGCGCTGGGCGTCACCGTCATCTCGCACGTCGTGCAGATCGGCCACGTCCGGGCCACGCTGCCCGACGACCTCGGCCCCGAGCACTTCATCGGCGTCGACGACGACCCGGTCCGCTGCCTCGACCCCGAGGCGAGCGCGGCGATGGTCGAGCACATCAACGTCCAGCGCAAGCGCAACGAGTCGATCGGCGGCGTCTTCGAGGTCCGCGCGTTCGGCGTGGTGCCCGGGCTCGGCTCGCACACCTCGTGGGAGCAGCGCCTCGACGGGCGCCTGGCGATGGCGCTGGCGTCGATCCAGGCGGTCAAGGGCGTCGGGCTGGGCGAGGGCTTCGACCTCGCCGGCAAGCCCGGCTCGGAGGCGCACGACGAGATCTTCCACACCGACGAGCGCGGCTTCTACCGCGAGACGAACCACGCCGGCGGCCTCGAGGGCGGCATGACGACCGGCGAGCCGCTCGTCGCGCGCGCGGCGCTCAAGCCGATCCCGACGCTCACCAAGCCCCTGCGCTCGGTCGACATCTCCACGCTCGAGCCCGCGCAGGCGCTGCGCGAGCGCACCGACTCCTGCGTCGTCCCCGCCGCGGGCGTCGTCGGCGAGGCGATGGTCGCGGTCGTCCTGGCCGGCGCCTACCGCGAGAAGTTCGGCGGCGACCACATCGACGATGTCGTCGAGGCCGTCGACCGCTACACCGAGCGGATCGGCTGGCAGAGAGTGCGCGCGCTCTGAGCGACCGCACGCTGGTCTTCGTCGGGCACATGGGCGCGGGGAAGTCCACCGCGGCCCGGCAGGCGTCCAACGAGGCGGTCGACGCCGACAAGGTCTTCGAGGAGCGGCACGGGCCGATCTCCGACTTCTTCGCCGCGCACGGCGAGGCCGCGTTCCGCGAGCGCGAGGAGCAGCTCGTCGTCGAGCTGCTGAACGCCGGCGGCGTCGTCGCGCTCGGTGGCGGCGCGGTCGAGACGCCGGGCATCCGCCGGGCGCTCGCCGACCACCTCGTCGTCTGGCTCGACGCCGACGCCGAGACGTGCTGGCGCCGCGTCGAGCACTCGACCACGCGCCCGCTGGCCCGTGATCGAGACGGCTTCGTGGAGCGCTTCGAGCGCCGCCGCCCGCTGTACGAGCAGGTCGCCCACGCGATCCTCCCGGCCGCGACGACGGTGCGGCCCGCGCTGTCGACGCTGCGCGCGCTGCCGCGCGAGGCCCGGATGATCTGGGCCACCACGTCCGGCGGCGAGTACCCCGTGGTCGTCGGCCCCGGCGTGCGCGACATGCCGGCGCCGGCCTCGGGCCGTCCGATCACCGTCACCGACGAGCACGTGCGCGAGCACTGGGCGCCCGACGCCGAGATCGTCATCCGGGCGGGCGAGTCGAGCAAGACGCTCGCGAGCGCCGAGCGGGTCTGGAGCGAGCTCGTCCGGCTCGGCGTCACCCGCGGCGACCACCTGCGCGGCGTAGGCGGCGGCGTCGTCACCGACCTCACCGGCTTCTGCGCGGCCACCTACCAGCGTGGCCTCGGCGTCGTGCAGGTCCCGACGACGCTGGTCGGCCAGGTCGACGCCGCGATCGGCGGCAAGACGGGCGTGGACCTGCCCGGGGCCAAGAACTACGTCGGCGCCTACCACCAGCCGCGTGCCGTCCTCGCCGACGTCCTCACGCTGGACACGCTGCCCGCGACCGAGGTCGCCGCCGGGTGGGCGGAGGTCATCAAGACCGGGTTGATCGCCGGCGGCTCGCTGTGGGAGGCCGTGGTGTCCGGGACAGCCGTCCGCGAGGACATCGTGTTCGCGTGCGCGCGGACGAAGGTCGACGTCGTGGCCGCCGACGACCGCGACGACGGCCGCCGCCAGGTCCTGAACCTCGGCCACACCGTCGCCCACGCGCTCGAGGTCGTGAGTGGGTACCGGCTCGCGCACGGCCCGGCCGTCGCGCTCGGGCTGCTCGTCGCGCTCCGGCTCTCCGGCCAGGACGCGCTGCGCGCGCAGGTCAAGGAGATGCTCGACGCGCGCGGCCTGCCGACCTCGTACTCCGACTTCGACACCGACGCGGTGCTCGACGCGACCCGCCGCGACAAGAAGCGGATCGGCGCGCACGTGCCGTTCGTGCTGGTCTCCGGACCCGGCGACGTGCGGCACGGGCAGAAGGTCGACGACGGTTCCGTCCGGGTCGCCGTGGAAGAGTTGCGGGTCTGACATGAGAAACCGCGTAGAGATCATGCACGGCGTCAACCTCGACCAGATCGGTCGCAGGGACCCCCACCACTACGGCGGCGTCACGTTCGACCAGCTCGAGCAGCGCATCACTGAGTTCGCGCGCGAGCTCGACCTCCAGGCCCGCTTCTTCCAGTCCAACCACGAGGGCGAGTTCGTCGAGCGCATGCACCGGCTTCCCGGCATGGTCGACGCGATCCTCATCAACGCCGGCGCGTGGACGCACTACTCGTGGGCGATCCGCGACGCGCTCGAGTTCACCGGGCTGCCGGCCGTGGAGATCCACCTGTCCGACGTCATGAAGCGCGAGCCCTGGCGCCACGTCAGCGTGTTCGAGGGCCTGTGCCTGGAGACCATCAGCGGGCGCGGCCCCGACGGCTACCGCGACGCGCTCGTGCGCATCAAGGAGGAGCTGGCATGAGTCACCGCGCCGACGCCGTCGTGGCCGAGCTTCAGGAGCGAAAGCTCGACGCCCTGCTCGTCGGCAACCTCGTCAACGTCCGCTGGCTCACCGGCTTCACCGGGTCGAACGCCGCCGCCGTCGTCGCGACCGACGGCCGCCGGTTCATCACCGACTTCCGCTACCTCAGCCAGGCCGCCGACGAGGTCGGCGACGGCTGGGAGCACGAGATCGCCACCGCCGTGCTCGACCGCGCCGCGGAGTCGCTGCCCGAGGGCATCCGGCTCGGGTTCGAGGACGACCACCTGACGGTCAAGCAGCACGCGCGGCTCGTCGAGCTGCTGGGAGACCGCCTCGAGCTCGTCGCCGCCGGCGGGCTCGTCGAGGCGCTGCGGCTCTCGAAGGAGCCGGACGAGATCGAGAAGGTGCGCGCCGCCGCGCGCCTGGCCGACGAGGCGCTGACCGAGGTGCTCGCGAAGGGCATCGTCGGTCGCAAGGAGCGCGAGGTCGCGCTCGACATCGAGTTCGCGATGCGCCGCCGCGGCGCGTCGGGCCCGTCGTTCCCGCCGATCGTCGCCGCCGCCGAGCACGGCGCGCTGCCGCACGCGCAGCCGCGCGACGTCGCAATCGGAGAGGGCACGCTCGTCGTCATCGACTGGGGCGCGGTGCTCGACGGCTACGCGTCGGACTGCACGCGGACGTTCGCCACCGGCGAGCTCGACCCGCGCGACCGCGAGGTCTACGACCTCGTCCTGCACGCGCAGCAGGCGGCACTGGCGGCGGTCAAGCCCGGGCCGCTCGGGCGCGAGGTCGACGCGGTCGCCCGTCAGATCATCGACGCCGCCGGCCACGCCGAGCACTTCGGCCACGGCCTCGGCCACGGCGTCGGGCTCGAGGTCCACGAAGGCCCGAGGCTCTCGAAGCAGGGCGACACGCCGCTCGCCGCCGGCCAGATCGTCACCGTCGAGCCCGGCGTCTACGTACCCGGGCAGGTCGGCGTGCGCATCGAGGACCTCGTCGCGATCACCGACGACGGCAACGAGGTCCTGAGCTCGCTGCCCAAGGACCTCAAGGTGGTCAGCTGAAGCCGAGCCGCTCGGCGGTCGCGCCGGGCGCGATCGTCGCCTGCTCGATCCCCTCGAGCGCGTAGTGGCCGAGCACCGCGCGCAGCAGCGGCTCGGTGTGCGTCGACCCCAGCGCGGTGATCGCGATGCCGTCCGGGTTGCGCTCGGCGACGAGGGCCGACAGCGCGTGCCCGCCGGCGCGCAGCAGCCACACGTCGACGTCGCGCCCCAGCAGCGTCGACGGCGCGACCAGCAGCAGGTCCGCCGCCTCGCCGATGCTCGCGTCGTCGACCGCGCGTTCGACGCCGCGAGCGGGCGCCGCCGCGAGGTCGTCGTCGAGCGCGAGCGTGAGGGTGAGGGCCGGCTTCGGTGCCGTGTCGACTGCCATCGGCTCACTGTGCCGTCACGCGCGCCCGCGCACTGTGATCTACATCCTCGCTAGCGCACGCCGACGAGGTCGACCACGAAGACGAGCGTCTCGTCCGGGCCGATGACGCCGCCCGCGCCGCGCTTGCCGTAGGCGAGCATCGGCGGGATCGTGATCCGGCGCCGGCCGCCGACCTTCATGCCGGCGACGCCCTGGTCCCAGCCCTGGATGACCTGGCCCTTGCCGAGGCCGAACTTGAACGTGTCGCCGCGGTCCCACGACGCGTCGAACTGCTCGCCGGTGCTCCACGACACGCCGACGTAGTGGACCTCGACCGTCTTGCCGGCGACCGCCTCGTCGCCGTCGCCGACGACGAGGTCCTCGGTCTCGAGCTGATACGACGGCGGCGTGTCGGCGGGGACGTCGACCTGGGGCTTCTCGTTGAGGGTCATGCGCGCACTGTAGGTTCGGCTGCATGAGGCTGCTGCTCCGACTCGCGCTCGTCGCGACGATGCTCGTCGTCCCCGCGACCGCCGAGGCGTTCACGGCGCGCGGCAGCATCGGGCAGGCCTACGTGATCGACGCCAGGCCGAAGGAGCGCCTGGCGCTGCTCGCCCGCGACGGCCGTGTGCTTCAGACGGGCCGCGCCGACCGCCTTGGCAGCCGGATCTTCCGCGACGTCACGCCGCGGTCCGGGCTACGCGTCCGCCGCGCGAGCGGGAAGCGCAGCCGTCCGTTCGCCGTGCTCTCGCAGCGCAGCAACCCGCCGCGCGCGTTCTTCCGGCGCCAGAGGCTCGAGGCCGGGCTCAACTACGTGAAGGTCCGCGACGGGATCGAGCTGGCGATGACCGTCCGCCTGCCCGCCGGCAAGACGCTCGCCGACGGCCCGTTCCCGACGCTCGTCGAGCACTCCGGCTACCAGGTCGCCGCGCCGAAGGACCTGCTGCAGAACATCGCCGGAGGCTCGAAGCCCGACCCGCTCGTGCCCGCCTCGGGCACGTTCGTCGGCTCGGCGATCGGGCCGCTGCTCGACTTCGCCGTCGTCAGCGTGCAGATGCGCGGTTCGGGGTGCTCGGGCGGGGCGTTCGACCTGTTCGACCTGCCGACGACCTACGACGGCTACGACATGGTCGAGGCGGTCGCCGCGCAGCGCTGGGTCAAGGGCGGCAAGGTCGGCCTGGCGGGGATCTCGTTCAGCGGCATCACCCAGCTCTTCACCGCGGGAACGCGGCCGCCGCACCTCGCGGCGATCGCGCCGCTGTCGGTCATCGACGACGTGTACTCCTCGACCGGCTTCCCGGGCGGCATCTTCAACTCGGGCTTCGCGCGGTCGTGGATCGTCGACCGCATGAACGACGCGAAGCCCGCGCCCGCCGGCGGCCAGCCGTGGGCCAGGGCGCTCGTGCGCGCCGGCGACCGCAACTGCCGCGCCAACCAGAAGCTCCGCCTGCAGACCCAGGACGCGCTCGCGCTCCAGCGGCAGAACCCGTACCGCACCGAGGCGATCTTCGGCAACCGCTCGGCCGCGCGCTGGATGCGCCGCATCGACGTGCCGACGTTCCTCGTCGGGCAGTTCCAGGACGAGCAGACCGGCGGGCACTTCGCGACGAGCCTCGGGACGCTCGACCGCAACCCGAGGACGTGGATCACGCTGCAGAACGGCGTCCACGTCGACTCGCTTGGGCCGGACGTGCTGACCCGCTGTGTCGAGTTCCTGAACCTCTACGTCGCCGACCGCGTCCCGCGCATCTCCGACGTCGTGCTGTCGCTGAGCGACCAGCTGTACAAGACGGTCGCGGGCGCTCCCGCCACGAAGGTCGCGCAGTCTCGGCTGGCCGAGATGCCGAGCGTCGCCGCCGCCCGTGCGGAGTTCGAGCGCGACCCGCGCGTGCGCCTGCTGATGGACAACGGCGCCGGCCCGGCCGGC